>JAADHP010000265.1 GCA_013151785.1 Nitrospirota bacterium
ATAAGAGGGAACATTGTCCGGATTCAGAATCTTCTGCAGTTCCCCTACAGGCACAATATTGGGGAGATCACGTTTGTTGTACTGGATCACAAAAGGGAGCCTGTCAAGCTCATATCCATATTCGGCAAGGTTGATCCTGAGATCCTCAAGGCTTTCTATATTTGCATCCATTCTTTCAATCTGTGAATCAGCAACGAACACAACACCATCTACCCCTTTCAGGATCAGCTTCCTGCTTGCAGCATAGAAGACCTGACCCGGCACTGTGTAGAGGTGGAATCTGACCCTGAACCCCTTGATGTCTCCAAGTGCAAGGGGAAGGAAGTCAAAAAAGAGTGTTCTTTCAGACTCAGTGGCAAGGGATATGAGTTTGCCTTTTTGCTCGGGTGCTGTTTTTTTGTAAATAAATTGAAGATTTGTGGTCTTTCCACAAAGGCCGGGACCATAGTATACGATCTTACAATTGATCTCTCTTGTTGAATAATTTATGAATGACACTTTCTCTGCCTAACCAAACAGTCTATCAATATCCTCGTCCGTTATCTCTGAAAAAGGTGATGTAAGTCCCTTATCCCTTTCCTCCACACCTGATTTCTTGTCAAGCTCCTCGAATATCCGTTCCAGTGACTGGGTTGATTTCTTTACTCTCAGCCTCACCAGACCAAGAGATGTTCTCTGGTCGAAGACAACTACCAGAATCACCTTGTTTGCCACAAGCGAGATATGGATGTTGTCTTTTTCACCTTCATGAAATAGTATGGAGAACTCCTTCTGACCAAGGAGTTTGGCAATACCACCCGTGGCTGCAATATTACCAGCAGTTAATGAGGCAAGGGCCGTGGTATCTATGTCATGTGTATCACCTGCTGAAGATATAAGTTGGCCATTCTTGTCGACAAGGAAAACGAGTTTTGCGTTAGCCAGCTGGTACAGTCTCTTTAACTCTTCATCAATACGTCTAAATTCTTCCTCATACATTACAAGTTCAGACATAGGAAAACCCCTTTATCCCTCCATTATTTTAATAACTCTTCTCTTTACTGCTCAACTGCAGTTCCTCCTTCATGATTATTGTTCCTTTTTCTCTTCCTCGGCTTTCCACATGGCCTCTTCCCTTAAAAGTGCCTCCCATTCCTTATCAACAATTTCCTGTGCCCGCTCAAGCAGATATTCATTCTGTGGTGAAAAGAGATGTTTAAACCTGCCCTGGGTCTTCAAGAACTCCACCACAGGCTTTTTCTCCTTGGGCTTGTAGTTTATGGTAAGTCTACCATTCTCATATTCATATAAGGGCCAGAAACAGGTATCAACAGCAAGTTTGCTGTCCTGTATTGCTCTGTCAGTAGGTGTTCTCCATCCGCGGTTACATGAGGCAAGAATATTGATAAATGCAGGCCCATCAACCTCAAGGGCCTTGCGAACTTTGGTCATAAGGTCCCGCCAGTGGGCAGGGGTGGTCTGTGCCACATAGGGTATTCCATGGGCCACCATTATCTTTGTAAGGTTCTTTCTTGGTTGCATCTTGCCAGGAATCACAGAGCCCGCAGGGCTTGTGGTGGTGTTTGCACCAAGAGGAGTGGCACTTGAACGCTGAATGCCTGTATTCATGTATGCTTCATTATCATAACAGATATAAACTATGTCGTGTCCACGCTCCATAGCACCTGAAAGACTCTGGAATCCAATATCATAGGTTCCACCATCACCACCAAAGGCAATGAACTTGATCCGTTCTGTTATCCTGCCCTTTTTCTTCAGAGCCCTGTACATGGCCTCCACGCCTGATATGGTGGCAGCAGCATTTTCAAAGGCAGTATGGATCCAGGGAATCTTCCAGGCTGAGTAAGGATAGATAGTGGTGGATACCTCGAGACAGCCTGTAGCGTTTGCTGCAACAATGGGCATCTCTGCTGCAAGTAATATCTGTCTTATGGCGATAGGTGCACCACAGCCCGAGCAGAGCCTGTGACCACCTGTAAGCAGAACCTTCTTTTTTGAAAGCTCCTTTAATCTCAATGGCGTTGTGCTCATCTTCCGACTCCTTTCAAAAAGTGTTAATTGCGTTGTTTGCGTTTATTGCGTTCATAGCGTTACTTGCGAATTATTCTCTTACTCCTAAATAGTCTTTATAAAGTCTTACCTTTCCTGTTTCAGCGATCTCCTTGAGTTCGTCTATAAGCTGTGCAGCGTGTTCAGGCATGAAGTCCCTTCCACCAAGTCCATATATCTTGTCAATCATAATGGGATTTGTACCATTACTCATCATGGCTGAGGCAATCTCCATGTACATTGGTCCGAAACCACCAAAGGAGTCAGCCCTGTCAAGTACGCGCCGATTACCTTTGCACCTGATAGTGCATCTGCCACCTCTTTATATGGGAAAGGCCTGAAGAGCCTTGGTTTTAAAAGACCAACCTTTATACCCCTGTCCCTGTATTCATCAACCACATCCTTGCAGGTACCGGCAGCAGAGTTGAGCACCACAATGGCAATCTCTGCATCATCAAGTCTGTATTCCTCGAAAAGGCCATAGCTACGGCCCGAGACCTTCTCAAATTCCTTTGCCACCTGAAGCACAACATCCTTTGCATTAAGCATGGCCTCGTGTTGCTGACGCTTGAACTCCATGAAGAAATCTGGCAATACAAGTGGACCATAGGTAACAGGATTATTAACATCAAGGAGAGGATTTTTGGGCTTGAACTCACCGATAAACTCCTTTACCACATCATCAGACAAGAACTCCATGCTCTCGATGGAGTGGCTGATAATAAATCCATCCATGCATACCATGGCAGGCAGCCTTACATCATCATGCTCGGCTATCCTGATAGCCTGTATGAGATTGTCGTATGCCTCCTGTGCATTCTCAGACCAGAGCTGTATCCATCCACAGTCCCTTGCTCCCATCCCGTCTGAATGATCACCGTGGATATTAATGGGTGCTGAGAGTGCCCTGTTTACAAGGGTCATTACCACAGGCAGTCTCATTCCTGACGCAATATGAAGCATCTCCCACATGAGAGCAAGCCCCTGTGAACTGGTGGCGGTCATCACACGGCCACCTGCTGCAGAAGCTCCAATACATGCACTCATTGCACTGTGTTCGCTCTCCACAGTGACCAGTTCTGTATCCACCTTACCATTTGCCACAAAGGAGGCAAACCTCTGCATCACCTCAGTGGATGGCGTGATGGGATAGGCAGCACATACATCCGGATTTATCTGTCTCATGGCCTCTGCAATGGCCTGATTACCTGTAACAGCCAGTTTCTTTCCCATTATTTGCCCTCCTCTTCCATTACTATTGCCTTTTTACCCTTTTTGCCAGGACATTCCATAGCACAGATTCCACAGCCTTTGCAGTGGTTGTAATCAAATTCTCCACGCTTTCCATCCTTGACGGTTATTGCAGAGTCAGGGCAGTATATCCAGCAGAAAAGACACTGTATGCAATTTTCCTCAATCCATCTTGGTCTGAAGGCACGCCACGAACCTGTGTTATAACTATCGGCACTGCCTGCCTCTGTTATGGCACCTATTTCAAGTTCTCTCCAGCCTTTCATCCTTCCTTTACCTCCTCATATCCTCTTCTTGTTGCCTCAAGGTTTGCTGTTATAATCTTTTCGGAAAACTTACCTCCGCTAAAACTTGCCTTTACATCCTCCAGCAATGTATCAATATCAATTATTCCGGATGCCCTTGCAAGTGCACCAAGCATACAGGAGTTGGGAAGGGGTCTTCCTATGGTCTCAAGGGCAATCTTTGAGGCATCCACAGTAAACACCTTCTGTGTATCCTTCAGCCCCATCTTCTTTCTTATCTCGGTGGGTTCTTTTGATGTATTTACCACGAAGATAGCATCATCCGGTGCACCTTCCGCAACATCGATACTGTCAAGCAGCGTGGCATCAACCACTGCTACAATATTTGGATGTGTGACAGGGCAGTGCATCCTCAGAGGTTTTGTGCTAATACGATTGTATGCCCGAAGAGGGGCTCCTGCACGTTCAGGGCCGTATTCAGGAAATGCCTGCACATATTTGCCTCCACTTAAGCATGCATCAGCCAGAACCTTGGCAGCTGTAACAGTGCCCTGTCCTCCACGGCCATGCCATCTGATCTCAACTGTTTCGGCCATATTTTCCTCCTTAAGTACACACTTTTAGCAGATTATTTTTAAAAGAAGATACTTTGCCTGAGCTTAGTCTGTTTATTTTATTAGATTACAATGACATATTGCAAGAAAAAGATATAAAAAAAGTTAATACCCAAATCCAGCGATAAAGTTATACCACTGCTT
>JAADHP010000056.1 GCA_013151785.1 Nitrospirota bacterium
CTTATAATGATTTCCCATGGTTTAAAGATGTGCCAGTTAAGAAGATATTAAATGTGGAAGAAGTTACACCAGGGCATTTTTATTGGCCTGAGCTTGATGTGGATCTTAGTATTGAAATTATAGAACATCCTGATAGATTTCCTCTGAAAGCCAAAATGAATAGATGACCATAACAACCCTTTCTGCAAACGGCTAAAGTCACTGCAGAAATTGGCGTTTGACTATAAAAATGAACCCCAAATCCAGCGATAAAGTTCATAGCAGTGGTATGGTAGAGTCTTACACATCCCATACACCCCGGAAAATCTTCCGATTTTCTGGGGAACCTCTATTCTCATCAGGCATCCTGCCTGGCTCCGAGGGAATTTTGCGATTCAGGGCTTTGAGGGGCAGTGCCCCTCAAACTTCCCGGAGTATTACTGCTGTCCAAAAAGATTCTATGAAGGAGAAAGGCAGGGTGCCGAAGAAAAATAATACCCACACCTTTGAAAATAAAAAATCCTTCTGAAACAAGAGCGGCCGAGGGGTGGTTCATCATCCCTGATGTCCAACCTTGTGCAAAATTCAAAACCCTTCAGACTCTACCATACCACTGCTTTCAGCTTCTTCTTTCTTGTCCTTACAACTGGATCTGGGCTTAGTTTAACATAATGATAATGTATTTTGAGGGAATCACTGTTGACAATAGTGATTCCCTATGTGTAGCATATCAGTGTTTTCCGAGTTAAGACGGTAAAACATGAAAGAGGAGTAAGGTCATGTCAAGAGAGGCAAAACTAAAGGTGATACTTCTTAAATACACACCAGGGCCTGAGGAGACCGTGGCAATGGCTGCACGTCTTTGCTATAGTCCTGCCCAGATAGAACAACTAAGGGAACGCATCAAAGCAAAAGATCAACGTTCCTTTGTAAAACGTTTAATGAAGATGGGGCATATGAGCCCTATAGAGCATGCATCCTTTACATTTGCCATTGAGGGTATCTCAAGGGCCTGTTCACATCAACTTGTTCGTCACAGACTGGCATCTTATAGCCAGCAGTCCCAGAGGTATGTAAGCGAAGAATCGGGGTTTGACTATATAATCCCTCCCAGTATCAGGGAGGATAAGGAACTGAAAAGATACTTTGAAAGGTTCATGGCCTCTGCACAGAAGGCATATAATCATATAGTCAGGAAGTTGAACGAAAGAGGTCTAACAGGCGAAGCTGCAAACCAGGATGCACGATTCGTACTCCCCAATGCATCTGAGACAAAGATCATGGTAACCATGAATGCAAGGGAATTGTTGCATTTTTTCAGACAGCGCTGTTGTCTCAGGGCCCAGTGGGAGATACGTGCAATGGCTGAAGAGATGCTCAGACTTGTCAAAGAGGTGGCACCCGTGATATTTGAGAAGGCCGGTCCAGGCTGTATATCAGGGCCCTGCCCCGAGGGGGAGTATACCTGCGGAAGGATTAAAGAGGTGAGAAAGAGATACAAGGAAGAGTTCAGATAAGGTCTATTTCCATTAAATCTTCTGCAATTGAAATCCTGCCATTGAATTCCCTTTTGCATTCCTCAAGGATCTCTTTATCAGAATACTTGGTCGGGTATAAATGGGAAAGAATGAGGTGTTTTACTCCTGCCTGTGAGGCCACGATGCCACATTCCCTTGGTGTAAGATGTCCTTTCCTTTTTAATTCATGAGGATAAGAACAGTCAGCCACAAGCAGATCAGCGCCTGTGCAAAGCTCTACTAATGATTCCGAATAGTCAGCATCACCTGTAAACACAAGGGAATGTCCCTTGTGTTCAAAACGAAAGGCGAAACTGTCCTCTGAATGGAGGGTTTTGGCTGAATAAAGGGTGAGATGATGGAATTCCATCTTGCCCTCTACTCTGTAAAAATCCACACTGAAACTATCCGGTCTTTTCAGCAGTCCCCAGATGCAACCGTCAAGATACTCTCCGACAAGGGAGGAGCCCACAATCCGTAAAGGTTTTTTTCGTGTGTATTCTGGTGTGGCTATCAATGCATGGATCAGAGGCATAAGGTCGGAGATATGATCAGGATGACAGTGTGTTATAAAGACCGTCTCAATGTCTCTGTAGGACCTTCCTGCCTTTTCAAGTTGCAGGAGTGTGCCACTTCCACAGTCTACAAGTAGGTTCAGGCCCTCTACCTCGATAAGATATCCAGGGGCATTTCTTTTTAAAGATGGAACACAGGTACCACTGCCAAGTATAACCAGTTTCATAGACCAAATCCTTAAAGGATTAATTATTTATGATTTATTGGCTAAAAAGGTTTTCTCTACATGCAAACAGGAGTGGAAAATAAAATTAGGTGGGTAATCTCAGAGCCTTGGATAAGATATTCCCAGGTGCTCGGGTATCTTACCATGATAGCTTAGCTTCCAGCCTTCTGATACAGCACCCATATCAGATATTAGGGCTGGTCGCCAATACTACCATACCCTTTGACTTACCCACCTGATTTCAGGGTAGCACAAAATATCCTGTATGTCAATACTGAACATTTGTATTGTGGAAATATCAGGCAAGAATCTCCTCTATGGCATGACAGATCAAATCCTGTATATCTTCTGGCAATTCTGGATAGATAGGGAGTGACAGTACCTCCTTTGAAATCTCTTCTGCAACGGGGAAGTCACCGGAGTGGTACCCCAAAAACCTGAGCGCATCCTGCAGATGCAGAGGAACAGGATAGTAGACAACCGAGGAAATGCCCTTTTTACTGAGGTTTTCACGGAGCCTATCCCTTGAGGCTGTTCTTATGGTGTATTGATGATATACATGATAATATCCATCTTTTTCCACAGGAGATATTACTAAGTGGGAAAGCCTTTCATTATAATATTTAGCCCGCTGTCTTCTGAGTTCATTGTAGTGGTCAATCCTTTTTAATTTTACCCGTAGTACAGCAGCCTGTAATTCATCAAGTCTGCTGTTCAAACCTATCTTCTTATGTATGTATCCTCCCGAAGAACCATGATTCCTGATCATCCTTATTCGTTCAGCAATCTCACCATCATCAGTGATCACCAGTCCACCATCTCCATATCCGCCAAGATTCTTTGAAGGATAAAAGCTGAAGCATCCACAGGAACCAAAGGTGCCCACCTTGCGTCCATTGATTTCAGCACCAAAGGCCTGCGCACAATCCTCGACAACGGCAATGCCATGGGCATCAGCAATCTCGACCAATGCGTTCATATCTACTGGATGTCCGAATATGTGTACAGGTAGAATAGCCTTTGTCTTCGCTGTTATACTCTCCTCAATTTTCCCTACATCAATATTGAATGTATCGGGCTCAATGTCCACAAAAACAGGCCTTGCCCCCTGGTAGATGATAGCTTCGATTGTGGCAAAAAATGTAAAGGGTGTTGTGATTACCTCGTCACCTTCTCCAACCTCAAGCGCCTTAAGTGCCAGATTCAGAGCGTCAGTGCCTGAGGCAACACCTATTGCATTCCGTACGTTATGATAGGCAGCGATCTCCTTCTCAAAACTCCTGACCTTGGGACCCAGGATATACTTGCCGCTCTCCAGCACTTCTTTAACCTCTTCAAGGATCTCCTCTTCGATATCCCTGTATTGTTTCAACAAATCAATCATGGGAATCATAATCTATGTATCTCCTTTTTATTTGTTGTACAGCTCAGGCATTTTTAAACCAGAATGTGAAATCCAGAATGGTATTATACCTGATATTGCTTTGTTGTTGAATCTATGTATTATTCGAGTTTAGTATTTTTTCAGATATTTCAAGTGCCACTCTGAGAGCCTCCCTGCCATCCTCGCCAGTAACACGTGGTGGTATCCTGCCAATCACTGATCTCACAAAGTCCTGCAGTTCTGTTTTTAAAGGTTCTACATATGCTGGATTAATAACAGAGTGGCCAATCTCACCATTGCTGTCTCTGTAGTGATGTACTATTTCACCCTTCTGGTAATCAACGATTATTAATCCAGAGTTCTGAAAGATCTTCAATACCCTTCGCTTTTCCGCTGAGAGCCTCCCCGCGGTGATCAGGGCACTAACCCCGTCCTCAAACTCTATCCATGCCTTTGCTACATCAAGCCTGTCTGTGAGTATCTTTGCGCCTACGGCTTTAATGTTCAATACCCTTTTGTTCAACAGGGAAAGAATTATATCAATATCGTGGATCATCAGGTCAAGTGTTACATCCACATCTGTGGCCCGTCCCAGAAAAGGTGATACCCTTTCTGATTCTATAAACCTGGGGCTATCTATCAGATCCATAATAGTCAATACAGCGGGATTGTATCTTTCAATGTGTCCTACCTGTAATATCCTGTTCTTCTTTTTTGCCTTCTCTATCAGTCTGTCTGCTTCGTCAGTGGTTATGGTGAAGGGCTTTTCAACGAATATATCCTTGTCTTTTTCAAGACAGTTCATGGCGATACTGTAGTGCGTTGTTGTAGGTGTAACTATACTGACAGCATCTACTTCATTCAGAAGAGATTCATAGTTGTTGTATGCTGCACAGTTATATTTCTGGGCGATCTCCTCTGCCTTTTTTCCATCAATATCAGCCACACCCACAAGCTCAACACCTTCCATCTCTGAAAAAACACGGGCATGATGTCTGCCAAGATATCCAACCCCTATTACTCCGACTCTTAAACTCATGGCTTTATCCAAGTCTGTGGCTTACCTCAATTATCTCTTGTAGCTTCTTATAGGCGGCTCCTGAATCTATTGCCTCCTGAACCATTGCTGCTGCATCTCTCAGATCGGATGCCCTGTTTGCAACAACAAGCGTGGCAGCTGAGTTCATTACTACCACATTACGTCTTGGTCCTTTCTCCCCCTTGAGTATACTGATTGTGATTTCAGCATTCTGGTTTGCATCTCCTCCGATAATGTTTTCCATAGGTGCCCTTTCGAATCCAAAATCCTCAGGTGAGAGTATTATATTTTCCACACTTCCCGATTTCAGGTGACTTACTCTTGTGCCATTGGTAATGGTTATCTCATCAAGTCCGTCCTCACCGTGGAAGACCATTGCCTCTTCAGCACCGAGTCTTCCAAGGACATGTGCAAGGGGTTCGGTAAGTCTGTCAGAAAAGACACCGAGTATCTGTCTTTTTGCTCCGGCAGGGTTAGTTATGGGGCCCAGGATATTGAATATTGTTCTTATGCCCATCTCGCGTCTTGGCCCTATGGCGTACTTCATTGCAGGATGAAAAAGCGGAGCAAAAAGGAATCCAAAACCGGTTTCAAAAAGACACTTCTCCACATCTTCCGGTTTAAGGTCTATCTTTACACCAAGTGCTTCAAGCAGATCAGCACTACCTGAACTGCTTGAAACAGAGCGGTTGCCATGCTTTGCAACAGGTACTCCACAGGCACTGACAACAATAGCCGTTGTAGTGGAGATGTTAAATGTATTTGACATATCGCCACCGGTTCCACAGGTATCAACAACCCCCTCAGGGGCATTGATTCTGGCAGCCTTTTCTCTCATCACACGGGCAGCACCTGTGATTTCCTCAATCGTCTCTCCTTTTATTCTCAGGGCCGTAAGAAAGGCACCAATCTGTGCATCAGTAGCACGGCCTTCCATAATCTCGTTCATGCACTCTCTCATCTCCTCCTCGGAGAGATTAATGCCCTGCACCAGCATATTTATTGCTTCTTTAATCATACTTCTCCTCCCAGAGAGATGTTTTTATTTTCAGGAAATTCCTGAGCAGATCCTTGCCTACGGCTGTAAGGATTGATTCGGGATGAAACTGAACCCCTTCGATTGCATACTCTTTGTGACGCACTCCCATGATTTCACCTTCCTTTGTCCATGCGGTTATGTACAGACACCCTGGCAGGGTTGACCTGTTAATCACCAGGGAGTGGTATCTTGTGGCTTCAAAGGGATTGGGAATACCCTCATATATGATCCTGCCATCATGGTATATGAGAGATGTCTTACCATGCATCAGTCTTGGAGCATTGATAATTTCACCACCAAAGGCTGCTCCGATACTCTGGTGCCCCAGACAGACTCCAAGAATGGGCTTCTTCCCTGCGAAGTGCCTGATCACCTCCACTGATATTCCGGCCTCTTTTGGTGTGCAGGGCCCGGGGGATATTACTATACGATCAGGTGCGAGTTCTTCGATATCCTTGATGGTTATCCTGTCATTTCTGTAGACCCTGACATCCTCTCCAAGTTCACCAAAGTACTGAACCAGATTGTATGTAAAGGAATCATAATTGTCAATCATGAGAAGCATTAATAACCCCCTATTGATTCGGCCATCTCTACAGCCTTCATCATACCCATTGCCTTGTTGACAGTCTCTTTATATTCCATCTCCGGGACAGAGTCCGCAACTATACCGGCCCCTGCCTGGATGTACAGTCTATCCTCTTTGATAATTATTGTCCGTATGGTAATACAGGTATCCATATTGCCTGAAAAACCAAAATAACCGACTGCTCCTGCATAAGGCCCTCTCCTGACCGGTTCAAGTTCATCTATGATCTCCATTGCCCTTACCTTTGGTGCACCTGTTACAGTGCCTGCGGGAAAGCAACTCCTGAAAAGATCAAATGCAGTGAGTCCATTTCTCAGAGTGCCTTCCACATTTGAAACAAGGTGCATAACATGGCTGTAGCGTTCAACAGTCATAAGCTCCGTGACCTTGACGCTGCCTATCTCAGCCACCCTCCCCACATCGTTTCTGCCAAGATCAACAAGCATGATATGTTCTGCTCTTTCCTTTGGATCTTCCAGGAGTTCTTTTTCAAGGGCCCTGTCTTCATGTTCACTTTCACCTCTTTTCCTGGTTCCGGCAATGGGTCTCAGTATTATTTTACGACCTTCCAGTCTTACAAGAATCTCCGGAGAGGAACCCACAAGTTGCATCTCTCCTGTGTCAATATAAAACATGTATGGTGAAGGGTTTATCACCCTTAAAGCCCTGTATATATCAAAGGGTGGACGGGTACAGCTGGTCTCGAACCTCTGGGAGAGAACCACCTGAACCACATCCCCGGCTCTTACATATTCCTTTGCCTTTGATACCGCATCTTCAAAGTCGGCCCGGGCTCCGAAGGAGGATAAGAAACTTTTATCCTCTATTGTTTTGTTCGAGAAGTCCTTCCTGGTTGTGGAAGACAGCAGACGCTCAATTGTTTCATCAATCTTCTCCCTTGCCTCATTATATGCTCTATCGGCACTATCCTCTATATGTGTAGGCGAAAGGATCTTAAGCTTATGAGTTAGATTATCAAATATAAGGATAATGTCGGGTACCATGATAACCATGTCTGGCAGATCAAGTCCTGGTTTTTCTCTTGATGGAACCCTTTCAAAGAACTTAACCATATCATAGCCCACATAACCCACAAAACCTCCGAAGAATCTCGGCACACCCTTGAGAGTCACAGGGGTATATTTCCTGAATTCCTCTTCAAGTATCTTGAAGGGGTCATCCACCTGGAGTGTGCTTTTGTTACCAGCACTATCAGTTATTGAAACCTCATGGCCTGTTGCCCTGATGGTTTTACTTACCGATGTGCCAATAATGGAATATCGTCCCCACTTCTCTCCACCTTCTACGCTTTCAAGCAGAAATGAAGGTGTATCGTAGAGTTTCAGATAGGCTGATACCGGAGTTTCAAGGTCAGCAAGAATCTCTTTGTATACAGGGATTATATTGCCCTTATCTGACAGTCTTTTATAGGTTTCCAAATCAGGATACATCAAAATATTTTATCTATTTTATCAGCATTTTAGCAAATGATAATAAATATCATCATAATTAAGCCCTGTCCTAAACCTATATATTGCCTTAAAAGATTTCCTGCGTTTTTCTGTTAGATATCTGAGGTGGAATTTTATTTTACACTGTTCTAAAAGTAGCAAGAAGATGGAGAATCTCATGATGACGCTATTCAGGTTATTTGGTTCTGAAAGGGTAATCCATATGGCACTAACCCCTCATAATAATGTCATATATGTTAAACTAAGAATAACATTTGCCAAAATAGACTCCCTTGAGACAGCCTTTAGAAAGGCTGTAAAAAAGATTGAGAGGGGGATAAAGACCCCAGATTCAGCTGTAAGGATAAGGAATAAATGCTGAAAGCAGTGGTATGGTAGAGTCTTACACATCCCGGATACCCCAGAAAATCTTTCGATTTTCTGGGTGCCCCTCATTCTCGACGTGCATCCATGCACGTCTCCGAGGGAATTTTGCGATTCCAGGGTCCCCAAAAATCCCTGATTTTTGGGGCTGTCCCCCTCGTGGTGAATCTTATGCAAAATTCAAATCCGTTCAGACTCAACCATACCACTGCTATAACTTTATCGCTGGATTTTGGAAGAACTAACTTTACGGAGGTGAGCCATGATAGAGGCAATCAGAAAGAGGAGAAGTATAAGGGCCTATAAGCCAAAGGCAGTGGAAGAAGAAAAGATAAGAGAGATCTTAAAGGCAGCAATGTTTTCACCCACTGCCTGGGATACAAGGGCATGGGAGTTTATTCTTGTCAAGGATCCAAAGACCAGGAAGGCCCTTTCAGAGGCAACCCCCTATGCCTCTTATGTAAAGGATGCGCCTGTAGTAATCGTTATCTGCTATGATAACCAGAAAGGCAGGAGATTCAAAGAGGATGCATCAATCTGTGCAGAACACATCCACCTCGAGGCGGTAAATCAGGGTCTTGGAAGCTGCTTTACCCAGGTGGCTGACTCAGAAGGCCCACATGGTAATGCAGAGGCATATGTCAAGGAGGTTCTTGGCATTCCTGATACTTACAGGGTACAATGTATGATGCCTATTGGTTATCCTGCAGTTGAACTGCCAGAGCATTCTGACAGTGAGTATGATGAGGAAAAAATACATTATGAGAGGTTTTAGATGAGATTTATTGGAGACCTTCATATACACTCTAAATATTCAAGGGCTACAAGCAAAGAGATGACACCTGAGGGGCTTGCCTACTGGGCTCAGCTAAAGGGTATCAGGGTTATCGGAACAGGAGACTTTACCCACCCTGACTGGTACAGGGAACTGAAGGAGAAACTCCTACTACAGGCCAATGGCCTTTACAGGCTCAGAGAAGAGGTTACTGCAGTACCCGAGCGATGCAGGGCTGATGTCTATTTTATTCCTACTGCTGAGATAAGCTGTATCTATAAGAAAGGTGACAGGACAAGAAAGATACATATCGTGATAATACTTCCAACTCTTGAACTTGTTGCAGCCTTCAACGCAAGACTTTCAAAGATAGGCAATCTGACTGCCGATGGTCGTCCTATTATTGGGCTTGATGCAAAGAAGCTTCTTGAGATGACACTACAGATTACAGAGGAATCCCTTGTAATACCCGCACATGCCTGGACACCACATTTCTCGATATTTGGAGCCTTCTCAGGCTTTGATTCCATTGAGGAGTGCTTTGAAGACCTTTCAGACAGGATATATGCCATAGAGACAGGACTCAGTTCTGACCCTCCCATGAACTGGCGTCTTTCAGGACTGGATAATATAACCCTTGTTTCAAACTCCGATGCCCATTCTCCAGCCAAACTTGGACGGGAGGCCAATATCTTTGACACAGACCTTTCCTATGAGGGGATAATAAACTCCATAAAGAGCGGCAGAGGTTTTGAAGGTACAATCGAGTTCTATCCCGAGGAGGGTAAGTATCACTTTGATGGCCATAGAAGCTGTAATGTCTGTATATCACCTGAAGAGACCAGAAAGTATGGACACAGGTGTCCTGTCTGTGGAAGACCTGTTACAGTGGGGGTTATGCACAGGGTAGAGTTACTTGCCGACAGGGACAATGGCTATAAACCCGAAAAAGCAAAGCCCTTTTATTCAGCCATACCTCTTCAGGAGATTATTGCCGAGGCACTTGAGACAGGTGTTAATACAAAGAAGGTACAGCATCTTTATCTGAAGGTTCTGCATGATCTCGGGCCTGAGTTTGATGTGTTATTAAACAGGGAAATTGAAGATATTAAGAAGTCTGCTGGTGAGATGGTGGCTGAAGGTATTAGACGGATGCGACATGGAGAGGTCAAGATAAGGCCTGGGTTTGATGGTGAGTTTGGAAAGATAAGACTCTTCGAGGAGGTAGAGCGGCAGGAGATCAAAGGACAGACCCTCCTTTTCAACTCCTGATGATAAAAAAAATACTGATAGGTATACTCTTCCTGCCGGTTGTCCTTGAAGCCTCATGGTATTTCTTACCCAACCAGTGGGTTGAGCAGAAAATAGAGTCAACCCTCGGTTCTATTATTGCCCATCGTAGAATTACAGCGGACATACATTCATTAAAGAAAGGCCTTCCCTTTCGGTTTTCTGTAGAGAATATCTCTCTTACAAGACAAGACCATCCACTTATAAGTATGGAGGAGGTCTCAGGGAGTATCAATCCCCTTTCGATTCTGTCATCATATATATCGATTAATGCAAGAGGTGAAGTCTCTGACGGGGTATTAGACTCTGTAATGGATATAGCTCCTGAGGGGGTACTTCTTAATTTTCATATTGAGGACCTGGATATAGAGAGACTTCCTTTATCTGGATTATTGGGGATTAATGGTAGAGGAAAGCTTCGGGGTAGAGGAAGTATCTATATCTCTCTATATAATAGGGAGTTGAAAAGATTCAACTATGTTGGTTCAGTTGAGGATATTCTTCTTAAAGATATAAGCATTGGAGGTGATATCATCCCACTGAGCCTCTTTGAAAGCTCCCTTTTTACTGTGAGATTAAAAAGGAAGGACTATTTCTTGATGAAAGGCATTTTAAAGGGTGATGGAGTAACAGGATTTTTCAATGTAAAAATAGAAGGGTTTAAGTTGTCAGGGTTTATAGATATAATCACAGAAGAGGATTACAAGAAGAAAGAAAAGCTCGCCAGGATTTCAGATTTCGCAGGTGACAATTACTACTATATTCCATTTAAAGGGAATATTTCAAAACTCTTCAAGAAGAAGATTTTTTATCCCCAAATTGGCGATTGACTCATTGGTCCAGTTTTGAAGTCAGGTAGGTATTGGCTTTACCGCTCAACTTACACCCCAGAAAATCTGCGATTTACTGGGGGCCCCAATTTCTCGCAAGCCATCCAAGGCCTCTGCCCCAAAAAGTCTACGACTTTTCGGGGTACCCCAGCTTCCGAGGGAATTTTGCGATTCAGAGCTTTAAGGGGGACAATCCCCCCTCAAAGTTAGTGAAGCTCCGACCCATGGTCAGGAAGCTTCACTAAGGTATTGCTACATGGTCTTCTTCACCACCTCTCGGCCGCTGGCTAATGAAATCTCTGTATGATTTCGCTCTACCATTGAATACAGGTTCTGGCAGAGAGTAATCCTGTGGATTGCATTATTTTTATGAGGTGCCCTGCCTTTTTATATTGGACAGATGTTGCCGGAGTATAATTTTTTCCTTTCCTCTGGGGTCTCAGGGGCAAAGCCCCTGATGTCCAATCTTGTGCAAAATTCAAAACCCTTCAGACTCTACCATACCACTACTTTCAGATATCCATTGTTATCCTTAACAACTGGATTTGAGTTATAATATTACAATGTCTGATTTCACACATATAGATGAACAGGGTAAAGCGAGGATGGTTGATGTCTCAGGTAAACCCCTGACAGAGAGAGAGGCCATAGCCAGCGGCAGGGTTAAGATGAAGCCTGAGACCCTGAAACTGATAATAGAGAATAAGATTGCCAAGGGAGAGGTCTTTCAGGTTGCAAGGATTGCAGGGATAATGGCTGCAAAAAAGACATCCCAGCTTATTCCCCTCTGTCATCCACTTGGTATTACCTCCATAAAGGTTGACTTTAATGTTATTGATGATGAGAACGCTGTGGAGATTGTTTCACGTGTGAAGACAATAGGGCAGACAGGTGTGGAAATGGAGGCACTTACAGCCACAGCAGTGGCTGCATTGACAATCTACGATATGTGCAAGGCCGTTGACAGAGAGATGGTTATCACCGAGGTTATGCTTCTTGAGAAGCGTGGGGGTAAAAGTGGTGAGTTCAAAAGAATCTTAGAGAATAGATGAATCAAGGGCTACTAAATATCGGTTCAATTGTCCTGACCATCCTTCCCCTTGTAATAGTTCTATTTCTCTTCTTGCTTTTCCGGTATATCAAGAAAAAAAGCAGGCAGGAAAGGGAAAAACAGACCGAGATATCCTTTATGGCTCAGACCTTCCAGCAGTTGCTTGCACAGTTGAAAGAAAAAGAACGGGAACTGGAAAGGCTCAAAAAGATAGCAGAAGAAAGGGCTGACTTTGTTGAAAGCTATAGCAACAACATCATCCAGAGCGTACCAAGCGGTGTGGTCAGCTTTGATAACAATCTCGTTGTTACAAAGATTAATACTGCAGCATCAAGGATTCTTGATATCAGATCTGAAGATATGGTGGGAAAAAGTTATGAAGAGATATTTTCCTCTCCGGTGAAAGAACTATTATCAAAGAAAGAGCCTATCAACAGGGCGGAATGTACGTATACATTAAAAAATGGTCGCAAGATCTATCTGGGGCTCACACTGTCACAGTTGTTTAATCAAAGGGAAGAACAGATAGGGTATGTCCTTGTCTTTACAGACCTTACAGAACTTAAGACTCTTGAAAAACAGATGAAACTCAGGCAATGGCTATCTTCCCTTGGTGAGGTTTCCCTTGGTATCGCCCATGAACTGAGGAATCCCATGGCTGTAATCTCAGGATATGCCAAGATACTCTCAAAAAAGGGGGACAACCTTCCAGAGGTAAAGGCCATCATGGATGAAATAAATGTGATGAACAGGATAATAGAGGACTTTCATTCCTTTTCAAAGTCTGTAAAGCCCAACCTCCAGAGGATTGACCTCAAAAGCCTCCTTGAGAAATCTGTCAGGCATATCCTTAAGGAAAGGGAGGATGTGGAGATATACCTTTCATCTGATGATATCTGGATAACCACCGATGAGGTGTTACTGAAACAGGCAATAAATAATCTACTGCAAAACGCCGTTGAGGCCATGCCTGAAGGTGGAAGACTGGATATCACTGTAGGCTCAGGCAGTGCCAACAGGGGAGAGGTTGAAATCACGATAGAGGATACTGGTTCAGGCATACCAGAAGAGATAAGAGACAAGGTCTTCCTGCCTTTTTACACCACAAAGGACAGTGGCTCAGGCCTTGGTCTTGCCATTGTACATAAGAATATCTCCATATTGAATGGAAGAATAACCTTTGACTCCAGCAAAGGAGGAACAAGATTCAAAATTGTATTACCACAAGATTATTCTTAAAATACAGGAGTTCCCCCCAAAATGTATCATAAATAAAAGAACCTTTGAAAGAAAAAAGATAAATATCACAACAGAACTTTTGTGGTTTTTATACAGGCAGACAGAGGTGGTTCATCATCCCATTGATGCAATGGGATTTTTAATTATAAAAAGAAAGACAGACAGAGCCTTTTCAGCCTTAAGATGAAACATTATTATGCTTATGTAAGTTACCGTCGGTATTGCTACATGGTCTTCTTCACCACCTCTGTCTGCCTTAAAGGACTGTAGTAAGAGCAGTGCTGTGGTGGAGTCTGAAGGGTTTTGAATTTTGCATAAGATTTGCCGTGGAGGGTAACAGCCCCAAAAATCAGGGATTTTTGGGGACCCCGGAATCGCAAAATTCCCTCGGAAGCGGGATCCCCGAAAAGTCGTAGACTTTTTGGGGCAGAGGCCTTGGATGTCCGCTGAGAATGAGTGAAGACTCCACCATGGCACTGCTATGTCTATAGAGTTTTATCTGTTTTTAAAATTGAGGGAACTCCTGTGCAAGATTATTCTTAAAAAAATATCTCCTTTTAGGTTAAAATATCTTTCGCAATGAGTTTGATATACCTGTACAGAAAACCAGCCCTGAGTGATGGCAGGGCCGACAATCTCCTTAAAACAATTAAAGAGGATATTACACCACTTATTTCTGAACTTCACACGGAGTTCTGTTTTTACATAGAATCAGACAGAGAATTGAATGACAACGAAAAGAAGATCCTTCAATGGCTTCTTGCAGAGACCTTTGAACCCCATAACCTCTCAGAACAACCCTTCCTCACAGAGGATGATCATTCCATCCTGATAGAGGTGGGTCCCCGAATGAATTTTACAACCTCATGGTCAACAAATGCTGTGTCCATCTGTCATACCTGTGGGATTACAACCATCACAAGGATAGAACGTTCCCGCAGATACAGGTTTTTCATAAGTGAAAGGCTCTCGCAGAGTGATAGAGAGGAGATAATCTCCAGGATACTTCCCCTTATCCACGACAGGATGACCGAATGCCCCTATCCTGAAAGACTTACCACATTTGAGACAGGCATCAGACCTGAACCTGTTTATACTGTGCCCTTGATAGAAGAGGGCAAAGAGGCACTGAGAAGGATAAACAGGCAGATGGGGCTTGGCTTTGATGAGTGGGATATTGATTATTATTACAACCTCTTTGTAAAGGATATAGGCAGAAATCCCACAAATGTGGAGTGCTTTGACCTCAGCCAGTCAAACAGCGAGCATTCACGGCACTGGTTTTTCAAAGGAAGGCTTTTAATAGATGGTGTAGAGGTTCAGGAGACCCTGATGGATATCATTAAAGAACCCCTTAAATACAGTAATCCAAACAGTATCATTGCCTTTAAGGATAACTCCAGTGCTATTAAAGGCTTTGAGATAGAGACCATTATTCCCTCTCTTTCAGGAAGGCCCTCTTCTTTTGCCAGGGAGAGGAAGAAATACCACATTATCTTCACTGCAGAGACCCATAACTTTCCTACTGGTGTCGCTCCCTTCCCCGGTGCAGAAACAGGTACAGGAGGAAGGATAAGGGATGTCCATGCCACAGGAAGGGGAAGCCTTGTAATAGCCGGTACTGCTGCCTATTCTGTTGGTAATTTACAGATACCAGGGTATAGACAGCCCTGGGAGGAGGAATTCCACTATCCATCCAACCTTGCCACTCCACTACAGATTGAGATAGAGGCGAGTAACGGTGCCTCTGACTATGGAAACAAATTCGGTGAACCAATCATACAGGGGTTCACCCGTTCCTTTGGCCTTAGACTTCCTGATGGAGAGCGGTATGAATGGGTAAAGCCCATTATGTTCACTGGTGGAGTGGGACAGATAGACGACCTCCACATTGAAAAGGGTGAACCAGAGAAGGGCATGCTTGTGGTAAAGATCGGTGGGCCTGCCTACAGAATCGGCATTGGCGGAGGGGCTGCTTCAAGCATGATACAGGGAGAGAATATTGAGGAGCTTGATTTCAGTGCAGTTCAACGTGGTGATGCCGAGATGGAGCAAAAGCTTAACAGGGTTATCAGGGCATGTGTTGAGCTTCAGCATAACAACCCCATAATCAGCATACATGATCAGGGCGCTGGTGGAAACTCAAATGTGGTAAAGGAGATAATCTATCCTGCAGGAGCAAGGATTGATATCCGGAAGGTGATACTTGGTGACCATACCCTGTCTGTTCTTGAAATCTGGGGTGCCGAGTATCAGGAGAATGATGCTATCCTTATCAAACCAGAAAGCCTTGAACTCTTCACAGAACTCTGTGAAAGAGAAAAGCTTCCTTTTTCAGTAATCGGTGAGGTTACAGGAGATGGATATGTAATTGTGTATGACAGTATGGATGGCTCCACACCTGTAAATCTGCAGCTTGAAAAGGTTCTGGGGAAGATGCCACAGAAGACCTTTGAGCTAAAAACCATTAAGCGTAAACTATTACCGTTAAATCTTCCTGAGAATCTGACAATCAGAGATGCCCTTGAACGGGTATTGAGACTTCTGTCGGTTGGATCAAAGAGATTCCTTACCAACAAGGTTGACCGGAGTGTTACAGGTCTTATTGTACAGCAACAGTGTGTTGGTCCTCTTCAGCTGACCCTGGCTGATGTGGCTGTGGTGGCCCAGAGTCATTTTGGTACCACAGGGGCAGCCATATCTATTGGTGAACAGCCCATAAAGGGGCTTATAAGTCCTTCTGCCATGGCCAGGATGACAGTGGGTGAGGCACTAACAAATATTGTATGGGCAAGGATTACAGCCCTTGAGGATATCAAATGCTCTGGCAACTGGATGTGGGCTCCAAAGCTTCCTGGTGAGGGTGTGCGGCTTTATGAGGCAGCCACTGCACTCAGGGATGTACTGAAGTCCCTTGGTGTTGCCATTGACGGTGGTAAGGACAGCCTCTCCATGGCTGCACTTGTGAGAGACCCCTCTGGTGACACAGAGATTGTCAAGTCACCGGGCACCCTTGTCATATCTGCATATGCGACCTGCCCTGACATAAACAAGGTGGTAACGCCTGACATTAAATCTCCCGGGGAAAGCAAGCTACTTTACATAGATTTGGGGAAGGGAAAATACCGCACAGGTGGTTCTGCACTTGCACAGGTGTATAAACAGATTGGTGACGAATCACCTGACCTTGATGATGCGGACCTCTTTAAACGTGCATTCAGGGCTGTACAGGAACTGATTGATGAAGGGCTTGTCCTTTCAGGACATGACCGCAGTGACGGTGGTCTTGTTACAACCCTTCTTGAGATGGCCTTCTCTGGCAACTGTGGCCTTGATATTGACCTGAAAAGCCACATTGAAGACCCTGTAAGGTTACTTTTTTCAGAAGAACTGGGACTTGTGATGGAATACCTCACAGAAGATGAACAGGCTGTGGTGGAGAGGTTAAACAATCACAACATACCCTGTGAAATCATTGGCTTTACCAGGGTGGAAAAAGAGATAAACATAAAGGTCAATGGTGTAACAGTTTTAAAAGAAGACATGACTGTATTAAGAGAAATATGGGAGGAGACAAGCTACCGGATTGACAGGCTCCAGGCTAATCCTGAATGCGTTGATGAGGAAATGAGGGTAAACAGAGACAGAAAGGCTCCACCCTATACCATTACCTTTGAACCTGATGAGACACCTTTTGAGATACTCAGGAAGGAGACAAAACCAAAGGTGGCCATATTGCGTGAAGAGGGCAGCAATGGAGACCGAGAGATGGCCTCAGCCTTTTATCATGCAGGATTTGATGTCTGGGACATCACCATGACAGATCTACTGAACAGGAGAGTCTCCCTCAGTGAGTTCAAGGGTGTTGCCTTTGTAGGAGGTTTCAGCTATGCTGATGTGCTTGGCTCAGCTAAAGGATGGGCAGGTGGAATAAGATTCCACAATGCCCTCTATAATGAGTTTGAGGAGTTCTATTACAGAACTGATACCTTCAGTCTTGGTGTATGTAATGGATGCCAGCTGATGGCACTCCTTGGCTGGGTACCATGGAGGGGCATTGATGATGTCCGTCAACCCAGGTTTATACAAAATCTGTCAGGAAGATTCGAATCGCGATTCTCCACAGTTAAGGTGATGGAGAGTCCTGCCATAATGTTAAAGGGCATGGAAGGTTCTGTACTTGGGGTATGGGTGGCTCACGGAGAGGGCAGGATTTATTTTCCTGACGATAACATAAAGAAGGAGGTTATTGATAAAGCACTTACTCCCCTCAGATATGTTGATGACAAAGGGCAGCCCACTGAAACCTACCCACTGAACCCCAATGGTTCTCCGGAAGGTATTACAGCGCTCTGCTCGCCTGATGGCCGTCACCTTGCAATGATGCCTCATCCTGAGAGGACATTTCTTAAGTGGCAATGGGTATGGATGCCAGAGGAGTGGAAAAAGACACTCAGGGCATCTCCCTGGTTAAGGCTCTTTCAGAATGCCTTCCACTGGTGTGAGGAGAGTTAGACCAGATCCAGTGATAAAGTTTATAGCAGTGGTATGGTAGAGTCTTACACCTCCCGGATACCCCAGAAAATCTTCCGATTTTCTGGGGACCCCTATTCTCGACGTGCATCCATGCACGTCTCCGAGGGAATTTTGCGATTCC
>JAADHP010000238.1 GCA_013151785.1 Nitrospirota bacterium
AGAATAGTCACATCTGTAAAAGACCTGTATCTTCTGGTTTTCCTTGTAAGCTTAAAAGATTTGAAAAGAAGGATGTTTGAAGTTTCTATAGCCCTGTCTCTTGAGGTTAAAGTTTTCTCAATTCTGGACGATAAGTAAAGATAAGGCTGTAAATTTTTTATGTAGGAATGTTGAAATGCTCAGGGTAACGAGGTACAAGACCTCAAAAATTTTTTGGAATATGGATTCGCAATAATGAAATGTATTCAGTTTTGTGGAGTCAATTAGTAATCCTGATACCCATTTCATGATGTAGCTATAACTTTACAGCCCTTTTGGAAGAGAATTTATAACTCATATAACATGAAGACAGGAGGCACTAATGAAATTAACTGTATCAAAGAAGCTTGGCGGACTGATTGTGGGCATGACGGTGGTTTTCATATTTGTTACCTTCGCTTCTCAATTAATCACAAAAAATCTGAGAAAAGAAGTCAATGAATTAAATAAGATAACTGGTGGAAAGATAGGGGCTGCAAAAAAGGCAGAGGTACAGCTCCAGTATGCTGTAGATGAATACAAAAATTATCTTTTAAGAGATGAGACCAAGTACAGAGAGGGATGGTATGAACATGTAAATAAGCTGAGAGAGGCATTAAAAAGTTATGAAGAATTGATATCTGATGACCAAGAAAGAAGCATGCTGAAGGAGGCCAGGGAAAGGTTGGCTATCTATGCCCAGAGTATGTCCGAGCTTGAAAAGGCAAAGAAGAATACAGGGGATATTAAGGAACTCGATAAAGTAGCAAAGGGGGTTGATATTCCATTAATGGAAACTTTTGTTAAAATGGTCGATATGGCTGAGAAAGAGCAGGCAGACAAAATGAAGAGATTCGAGAATCGTGTAAAAAGGATGGACAATATTCTTCTTGTAGTTACCTTTGTGTCTATTGCTTTATCTCTTGCAATTGCCCTTTTGATAGTGAGGAAGATCATTCGCTCCATAGAAGAACTCCGGAGGGGTATCAAAAGGGTTTCAGAGGGTGACCTTTCCAGAGGGGTGAGGAGCTTAAGCAATGATGAATTTGGAGAGATAGCTGATGATTTCAACAATATGATTAGAAAACTCCGACAGATGACCGGCAGGATTAACGATGTCACTATAAATCTTGCCAGTAGTGCTAAGGAGACATCAACTGCAACCTCTCAGATCTACACTGGTATTGAAGAGCAGACAGGGCAGATTGAGCAGGCTGCCACGGCCTCTACAGAGATGTCCCAGACCATCATGGATGTGGCAAAGAATGCTTCTGAGGCAGCTGAGGCAGCGAGGCAGTCTGTTTCAGAGGCTGAAAAGGGCAAGTCTGTAGTAGAAGAGACAGTAGCAGGGATAATAGAGATAGCAAAAACGGTTGAAGAATCTGCGGAGACGATAGAGAAGCTTGGTGACAGCAGCAAGCAGATAGGGGAGATAGTAAATGTGATAAATGACATAGCTGATCAGACCAATCTGCTTGCCCTGAATGCAGCAATAGAGGCTGCAAGGGCAGGGGAGCAGGGCAGGGGGTTTGCAGTGGTGGCAGACGAGGTTAGAAAGCTGGCAGAACGTACAGCAAAGGCCACGGATGAGATATCAGATATGATAACAAGGATTCAGAAGGATACAGAAAGGTCAGTAGCCAGCATGCAACTGGGCAAGAAGAGGGCGGAGCATGGTGTAGGACTTGCGGAGAAGGCAAAGGGTGCCCTTGAAGGTATTGTGGGAGCCTCTGAGAGATCTCTTGAGGTGGTACAGTCCATTGCCACTGCTACAGAACAGCAGTCTTCTGCAATCGAGGAACTCTCTGCAGGCATGGAGAATGTATCCAGGATATCCAGTGCATCCCGTGAGGCAGTGGCTCAGATAAATACTGCCACACAGGAACTGGCAAAAATGGCCTCTGAACTCAAAAGGGTAATATCGTGGTTCAGACTTAACGAGCATACAATAGAAGATGTAGCTGTAACTGGAGATGAAGTATTACCTGGAAGAGAGGAATTCCTTCTGTCCGCTGCAACAGGTTCAGGTAATGGCGGTAATTAACATCAGGTATAATTCATACACCCTTAGATGAAAGGCAGGGTGCCGAAGAAAAACAAAGCTCACCAGTGGCCACAGTGAAGCTCCCCGACCATAGGTCGGGGCATTCTGGTAGTTTTCGTAAATAGCCGATAGGAAAAGAGTATTTTAAAATAACAGGCAATGGGAAGAGGTTTGATGTGAAAGCAAAGTTTTTTATATAACACAATCTCCCTCCTGTCCAGATAATGTATAATCAAAGGGATTCTCAGAAAGGAAAACGTATTGCCTTCAGGACCTCCATGATATTCGATTTCATCACCATGTCAGTTGTCTTGTCGTCCTTCAGGAAAAAGAACATGAAATCTGTGTAGTTATAGTAGTGCAATATCCTTTCTTTCTTTGCAAAACGCAACATTTCAATCAGATGTTCTTTTGCAACCTTCTGGACCGGTTCAGGACTATCATAGGCGAGACATCTCAGCAAGAAGGATGGAGAAACATTCCCCTTTGTTGGCCACATCTCTTTGATTCTTTTAATGCTTTTCTCAACATCGAGTCCGTTATTACCTTCCATGCTCATCCCTCCATATTTTAGAATTTTCAGTTTTAGAATCTATAACAGATTCAGGTTTCTCCCCTCATATTTATTGAACACTGGTTAAACCCTGTCGGCTTTTTAATCCAGAATATATTTCTATATTCTGATGTTTCCGCTTTTCCTGTTTTTAAATTACATAAAGATGTATGTTTTTATGCAAATTAATTTACCACGACGCTTTGAAATTTTTCAAGAGGAAATCTGCCACTGTTGTTACTATTTTAAAACAGATAAAACTCTATAGACATACCTTACATAGCAGAGGCGATCTCGGTTTTTAAAACCAGCGAAAGGACTTCAAACCGTCTGGAGAGAGAACTACAGCAAAGGTCTGTTTCAGATATTGTAGAAACCGAAGCTGTTACAGTCTGATCTCAGCGTCCAGATCTCTGCCAAGATATGCACGCTGGACATCGCGATTCTCAAGGAGTTCCTCGGATGAGCCCTGTAACACAATTCTGCCTGTCTCAAGCACATATCCTCTGTCAGAGACAGCAAGGGCCATCTTTGCATTCTGCTCTACCAGCAGGACCGTTTTGCCCTGCTGTCTTAACTGAGAGATTATGTTAAGGATCTCTTTCACAATTACAGGAGCAAGACCCATGGAGGGCTCATCCATCATTATCAGTTTGGGGTCGGACATTAAGGCCCTTGCAATTGCGAGCATCTGCTGCTCACCACCGGAGAGGGTTCCTGCAAGCTGCTTATGACGTTCTTTTAACTTCGGGAAGATGTTATAGATCCGTTCCATCTCCTCATTGACCCTTTTGCTGCCAGCCTTTTTGAATCTTAAATAGGCACCCAACAAGAGATTCTCCTTTACTGTCATGGTGGAAAATACCTGTCTGCCCTCTGGCACAAGAACACAACCACAGGAGACAATCCTTTCTGTTGCCAGATTGGTAATATCCCTTTTATCAAATACAACCTCTCCGGATGTAGCCTTTACAAGCCCTGAGATGGTCTTAAGAAGCGTTGTTTTACCAGCTCCGTTGGCACCTATTATTGTTACAATCTCGCCTGGATTTACATGAAGAGAGACCTTTCTCAGCACCTTAAGTCTGCCATAACCACTTTCAAGATTTACTATCTTAAGCATCTTCCTCACCTAAATAAACACGGATTACCTCTTCATTCTTCTGTATTGACAGGGGATTGTCCTCCGCGATCTTCTCCCCGTAACTCAGCACAACAATCTCATCAGATATCTTCATGATCAATGTCATGTCATGCTCCACAATCAACACAGTAACCCCTTTATCCCTTATCCGTTCAATAAGTATGCCCATCTCTGCGGTTTCTCTCATGTTCAGACCTGCAGCCGGCTCATCAAGCAGGAGTATTTCCGGCTCAAGGGCAAGTGCCCTCGCAAGCTCAACAAGCCTCTGTTGTCCATAAGACAATTCAAGGGCATCCTTATAGGCAAGTTCAGCAATTCCCACAAACTCAAGGGCATACAGTGCCTTTTCTTTGATCTCCCTTTCCTCTCTTCTTTTCCAAGGCATATTAAGCATGGAACTCAAAAAACCCGTCCTTGCAAACCTGTGCCTTCCCATCATTACATTCTCCAGTACATTCATACCTGGAAAGAGCCTTATATGCTGGAAGGTTCTCGCAATGCCCAGTGTGGCTATCCTGTGCGCATCAAGCCCGTCAATGCCTGTATCTTTAAAGATAATGCTTCCATTGTCAGGTTTCAGGAAACCTGAGATGAGGTTAAAAAGGGTGGTCTTTCCAGCGCCATTTGGACCAATTACCGCCTTGATTGCACCTTCCTGAAGATGGAAGGAAACGTTATTTATCGCCTTCAACCCTCCAAAGCTCTTTGACAGATTATTTATCTTTAAGATAGCCATATCTCTTATATACTCCCAGATGTAAGACAACTTAAAAAACTACCATAAACAGCCTCAACCGTCTTCAGCAGGAGAAAAGAGTTTACTAAACCATCTTCTGAACGAAAGACTCAATATCCCTTCTGGTGCAAAAAGCATTATTAATATCAGAATGCCTCCAAAAACAGCATCATCATAAGAACCAAAATAACCTCTCAAAGACATGAAGTTCAGAAAAGTACTCATAAACATTGTGCCCCACAGGCTTGCCATACCACCTGCTGCAACGATCGAAACATATCTTATGGATTTCATTACAGATGCCTCGGAAGGTCCGATACCACCATTGAAATGGGTCAGACAGACACCTGCCATTGAGGCAATTACCGCACTTAATACAAAGGTCTTTAGTTTATACTCTGCCGTATCAACACCCACGGATTTGGATGCATCCTCTGCCCCATGTATGGCCCTGAGAGCCCTTCCCACCCTTGAGTCAAGAAGATTCATCAATATGAAAAGGATTAATACAACAAATGCCCATGCAATATAATAGTTCTGAATCCTCAAATCCATATCCCCACTGATACCGAAATTACCGAAGAAAAAGAAGGGGGGAACATCGGATATTCCGTCAGCCTCACCAAACACAGGTGTTCCAAGGACAATCCTGTATACAATAATCCCAAATCCAAGGGTTGCCATTGCAAGGTAATGTCCTTTGAGCTTCAACACGGGTATGCCTATCACATAGGCAATCACGGCACTGATCACAATGGCCAGCACCATGGCAATAACAGGATTCACATTAATAATCAGTTCTCCGTATAGATCCTCTCTTCTCTGCAGAAGATGAAGTGTATCCAGGAGCCTGAATAAGATGGAATCACTGTACGGCCTCAGGTTAAAGGTTGTCAACACGGCAGAGGTGTAGCCACCAATGGCAAAAAAACCGGCATGTCCAAGGGAAATCTGGCCAGCATAACCCATCAGGAGGGTAAGCCCCAGTACAGCCATTGTATAGTAGGCTGCCATGGTCAACTGTGTAAGGTAATAGACACGGTCGGTCATGGTAACAGTAACCTGCAGACCTATCAGCACAATAACAAGAAGAGCTATTTTATAAAAGTGTTTCATAACTCTGTCCTCAAAACTCCTTCAATGCCATTGTCTCTTTGCTGCCAAACAGTCCTGTAGGTCTTACGAACAGGATAATCAGCAGTATTGCTATTGAAATGGCATCCTTATAGGCAGAGGGCATTACCCATACACTAAAGGACTCCAACAGGCCGAGAACAATGCCACCTCCCAGCGCAGCCAGACTGTTACCAAGACCTCCGAGTATTGCAACAGTGAATCCCTTTATGGCAAGGCCTGTTCCCATATTATATTGACTGTATGTTATGGGCGAAACCACACAGCCTGCCACTGCCCCTATCAATGCACTTAACATGAATGACAGGGTGACCATATTCTTCGTATTTATTCCGCATAGCCTTGCAGCCATTGGATTTGTGGCACAGGCCCGCATCTTTCTACCCAGCAGTGTAAACTGGAAGAATATCTGCAGTATTATGACCATCAATATACATATTCCCACCACCCATAAAACCTGAGGTGAAACCTTTACCACGCCGATGCTTACAGAGGTAACCTCATCTCCTGTAAAATAAGGTAGAGCCCTTACACTCTCTCCCCATATGGCCAGTGCCAGTTCTCTGATCAGTATTGATATACCTATGGTTATGATTATCATTCTAAGAATCGAAGGGCCTTCCAGCCATCTTATAAAGAGCAGTTCTATCAAGGCACCAATGAACATGGTTATAATCACTGCCAGAACAATGGATGGAAACAGTGGCATAAAATCATGGAGGGATATGGCTATCATGCTACCAAGCATCAGGAATTCACCCTGAGCAAAGTTTATAATGCCTGTGGTGTTGTAAATGATATTAAAACCAATGGCTACTATGGCATAGATTATGCCATAGGTTATGCCTGCTGCAATGTACTGAAAAAAGAGTTCCGCGCTCATAATCAACTACTCAAAGCAAGGGGCGTATGGTTGATACGCCCCCTGTGTAAAGAAACGATAATATCACATCTGTCTGATATAAATACTAACAAGGCAGGGTACCTCATAAAAATAAGGCAATCCACAGGATTACTCTATAGTGTAATTTCTTTTCAATACCCTGTCAAAATACCGAGACCTCTCAGTAGAGAGAGGTATTCTTAAAATCTATTTTATATGGGGCAACAGGTGGTTCATCAGGGCATTAATGCAATAGGATTTAAATTATAACAGGACATAACCTTACCAGCCTTAAGGTGATACATAAGTGGGCTGGTGTATGTCACTGTCGGTATTGCTACATGGCCTTCTTCACCACCTGTTGCCCCTTTTTTACTGCTCACCGCTCACTGCTTACGGTGACAAAGGTGTGGTGCTTATTTTTCTTCGGCACCCTGCCTTATTCAGATCTCTTCAATTTATTTTGCGCACCAACGACATAATGTATTCAATTGTTATTTCTCCAGCAGTACAAATTTTCCATTCTTTACAGTTAACATTTCAAAGGAGTCTATATCAAGTCCATTATGGTCAGTGGGAGAGAAGTTGAAGATGCCACCTGTTCCGACAAAGCCCTTCATGTTCTCGATAGCATCTCTCACCTTCTCTTTATCAAAACCTGCCTTCTTTATGGCCTTTACAAGAATCATGAAGGCATCATAGGCATGTCCTCCAAAGGTACTGGCCTCTTCATGATAACGTGACTCATAATCCCTCTTGTATTTCATAAGTACAGGCTTCTGTGGATTGGTGTCAGGCAGTTCTTCTGCAACCAGGAGTCTTCCCGCAGGAAAGATGATCCCCTCAGCCGCTGCACCTGCTGCCTTGACATACTTGATATTTCCAAAGCCGTGGCTCTGGAACAGAGGCACATTCAAACCAATCTGACGCATGTTCTTGGCAATGATTGATTGTGCCGGTACTATTGACCAGTTGACAACAGCCTCCACGCCCTTTGCCTTCAGCTTTGTTACGAGCGCTGTTAAGTCTGTTGCCTTCTTATCATAAACCTCGCTTATAACAATATCTATGCCATATTCTGGAGCAATCTTTTCAAGCTGTGCCTTGCCAGCCTTGCCAAAGCCTGTGTTGCCCACCACAACACCGATCTTCTTTATACCCATCTTCTTCATCTGCATAAAGATCTTCCGTGCTGCAAAGCTATCCTTCTGAGGGGTCTTGAACACATACTTAGCCACAGGGTTTACTATTCTTTCAGCTGCTGCACAGGAGATACAGATTGTCTTTCCCTTCTCGCAGATTCCCTTAATCTTCAGTGTTTCTCCGCTTGTTGAAGGCCCTATTATAGCAAAGACCTTCTCTTCCTCTATCAACTGTTTGGCAAAGGAGATCGCCTTTTCAGGGCTTGCACCGGAATCCTTGATAATGAGTTCTATCTTCTTACCTCTAACCCCACCTTTGGCATTTATCTCCTCAGCAAGCATCTTCAGGGTGTTTGCCTCAGGTGCACCAAGAAAGGAAGCAGGTCCTGTTACAGAGAGTATTGCGCCGATCTTGATAGTATCTGATGCAAAGGCAGGCATCACTGCAAGAGCAAACATTGCAAAGATTAATAATAAAATCCTGATACCTTTCATAATTTTCCTCCTCCTTGAACTATTTGGTATTGTGAGACCCTGCTTTGTTATGGGTCTCCTGTTATAATGAATAAACCTCCTCACCTCTTAAAATCCTCACACCTGCTGACTGTAATGCATCAATAGCTTTTTCTATCTCATCAAAGCGGAATATTATTATCGCATTTTCACCACTTCTCTCCACAAAGGCATACATGTATTCCACATTTACGTCCTTTCCCCTCAGGGCATCCAGAATCCCTGCAAGACCTCCCGGTCTGTCAGGCACCTCAACAGCTATGACCTCGTTTTTGCCCACCGTGAAACCATGTTCCTTCAACACAGCCTTTGCCTTCTCTGTATTGTTTACTATTAGCCTCAGTATCCCAAAATCTGATGTATCAGCAAGTGAAAGGGCCCTTATATTGATATCCGCATCAGCCAGGATCTTTGTAACCTCTGCCAGCCTGCCTGATTTGTTTTCTAAAAATATGGAGATCTGTTCTACCTTCATACCGGCCTCCTTTAAATCTTTCTTTTGTCTATTACCCTTTTTGCCTTACCCTCGCTTCTCTGGATGGTTCTGGGCTCCACAAGTCTTACCTTGCATGATACAGCAAGTGCCTCCTTGAGTTCCTGCTCGATCCTCTTTGCAAAACCCTCCAGGGTCTTTATCTCGTCAGAGAACAACTGCTCACTAACCTCCACCAGCACCTCCATCACATCAAGGGCACCTTCCCTGTCAACTATTATCTGATAATGCGGTTCCACTCCCTCTATGCTCATAAGGACATGCTCTATCTGTGAAGGAAACACATTTACTCCTCTTATTATAAGCATATCATCGGTACGGCCTGTCACCTTCTCCATCCTGCAAAGTGTTCTTCCACATATGCAGGGTTCTGTTATCAATCTTGTGATATCCCTTGTCCTGTATCTTATTACAGGAAATGCCTCCTTGGTAAGTGTTGTGAACACAAGCTCTCCTGACTCTCCGTGGGGAAGCACCTCGCCGGTTTCAGGGTCTATTATCTCCGGAATAAAGTGATCCTCGAATATATGAAGTCCCTCTTTCTTCTCCACACATTCCACAGACACACCAGGACCGATTATCTCGCTTAATCCATATATGTCTATGGCATCAATCCCTAACTTCTTCTCAATCTCCCCTCTCATCTTGTCACTCCATGGCTCTGCACCAAAGATACCCACCCTGAGTTTCAGTTCCGAGGGGTCAATACCACTGTCTTTGATCACCTCTGCTATGTTAAGCGCATATGAAGGAGTGCAGGTCAGTACAGTTGAACCGAAATCGCGCATAATCATGATCTGCCGCTTTGTGTTGCCACCAGAGATGGGTATCACCGTGGCTCCCAACCGCTCAGCACCATAGTGAAAACCAAGCCCACCTGTAAAAAGGCCATAGCCATAGGCATTGTGAACAATATCACCGCGGTGTACACCGGCACAGGTCAGTGTTCTGGCCATCAATTCTGCCCAGGTATCGATATCCCTCTTTGTATAGCCCACAACAGTGGGTTTACCTGTTGTACCAGATGAGGCATGCACCCTCACTATCCTTTCAAGGGGCACGGCAAACATACCAAAGGGATAGTTATCCCTGAGGTCTTCCTTTGTAGTAAAGGGCAGTCTTCTGAGATCATCAAGACTCTTTATGTCCGAGGGCTTTACACCTGCATCATCCATTTTTTTTCTGTATGGCTCAACAGTTGCATAAACACGTTCTACCACATTCTGAAGCCTTTTCAACTGAATAGCCTCAAGGGCCTCCCTTGGCATTGTTTCATATTCTTCATTCCAGATCATCCCCTTATACCTCCTGGAGCAATTAGAATTTTAAATTCCTTCCTTCTCTGAAGGCCTTTATATTTATATCCACAAAAGCCTTCTTGACCCTTTCCTTTATAACCTCAATAAAGACATCTTCCTCAACCGGCAGATACCCGGAAAGCACACCAACAAGTATCATATTAACTGCCCTTACCTCTCCAAGCCTTTTGGCCATATCAAAGGCATTAACTGGCAAAACCTCTATTCCTCGCTTTTTTAACTCATCAACTATGTTGTCAGGATAGGACTCCAGTCCGGTAGCCACAGCAGGAGGAAGGATTCTCTGCGTATTTACTATTACCCTGGAACTGGTATTCAGATAGGGAAGATAGCGTAATGATTCTAACAGTTCAAAGGCCACCTCCACATCCACACTTCCGGGCTCTATCAGGGGCGAATATACCCGATCTCCGTATCTCAGGTGAGCCTCCACAGCCCCTCCTCTCTGTGCCATTCCATGAACCTCGCTCTTCTTTACATCAAAACCTGCCCTTATCAGTGCCTCTGACGTAACCTCAGAGGCAAGGAGTATGCCCTGGCCTCCAACACCACAAAAGAGTATATTCTTAGTCTCTGCCATCCTGCCCTTCTTCTACAATTGCATCAAACTTGCATACCATTTCACATTCACCGCAACCGTTACAGAGCACAGCACTGATACGAGCATAGCCCTTCTGTTTTTCCCTGCCCCGCCTTTTTGCTTCATCCCTGTCTATTTTAACCCAATCTATTGCAGGACATCCAAGTTTGAGACAGATTCTGCAACCAGTACAGGTTTCCTCTATTACTGTATAGCCTGGTCTTTTTGCCTTCCTCACCTCGGGCAGTAGTGCACAGGGAGCACGTGATATAATCACCGAGGGTTCTGGTCTCTTTATCTCTTCTCTTATAACCCTGTATGTATTATCAATATCATGGGGATTTATGGTAACAACATTCTTCACACCAATAGCCCTGCACAGGGCAGCTATATCGAGTTCAACAGTCTCTGTCCCCATTGCAGTCCTGCCAGTAGCAGGGTTTGGCTGATGGCCTGTCATGGCAGTGGTACGATTATCAAGTATAATCACCGTGGTAAAGCCTCTGTTGTAGACAATATCAATCAGAGGTGTTATGCCAGAATGAACAAATGTGGAATCCCCAATAACAGCCACAACCTTACCAAGGGCATCCTCACCAAGGGCCTTCTCGATTCCCAGTGCATTGCCGATACCTGCTCCCATACAGATACAGGTATCCATTGCAGACAGCGGCTTTAAGGCACCAAGGGTATAACATCCTATATCACCTGTAACAAAGACCTTCAGGCGTGAGAGATTGTAAAAAATACCCCTGTGAGGACATCCAGGACACATTACAGGCGGCCTAAGAGGAATATTAACGGATGGAAAGATTTCTTTCTTTTCTCCGATGACAGCCTCCTTGAGCTGTGCTGTGTTCAGCTCATAATACGAAGGAATAATCTCCTTGCCAATACATTTAACACCCATTGCCTTGACATGGAGTTCAATGAAAGGGTCAAGCTCCTCGACAATATAGAGTCTTTTTACCTTCCGGGCAAACTCTTTAATCATTCTCTCGGGAAGTGGATATACAAGTGCCAGCTTCAGCACAGAAGCACCTGGAAAAGCCTCTTTCACATAAAGATAGGATACCCCGGAGGTGATAAAACCTGTTTCATTATCACCCCATTCAATCCTGTTGGAGGAAAATGTTTCAGCAAATTCCTTTAATTTTCTTAGACGTTCTTCTATGAATATCCTTCTTTTACGTGCATGTGCTGGCAACATCACAAACTTCTCAGGCATCTTTACGAGCCCTGCATCTACAGATCTCTTTTTCTTTCTTTCAGGATACACAATCCCCTTGACATGGGAAACCCTTGTGGTCGTTCTCACAAGTACAGGTGTGTCAAACTCTTCACTTATCCGAAAGGCCTCCCTTATAAATGCCCTGCACTCTTCTGGCTCAGAAGGCTCGAGCATGGGAATCTTCGAAGCCATGGCATAGTTCCTGCTGTCCTGTTCATTCTGGCTGCTGTGCATCTGAGGGTCATCTGCAACTATCACAACAAGACCACCCCTTACCCCTGTGTAAGAGGCTGTAAAAAGGGGATCAGCTGCCACGTTGAGCCCCACATGTTTCATTGATGCCATTGCCCTTACTCCTGCTATAGATGCACCCAGTGCCACCTCAAGGGCCACCTTTTCATTAGGTGCCCATTCCGTGTAGATATCCTTATAGGTGCTGAGAGTTTCCAGTATTTCCGTTGAGGGTGTACCGGGATAGGCTGAAGCAACCCGAACAGCAGACTCACTGGCGCCAAGGGCAAAGGCCTCATTGCCAGAGAGGAAGGCAATCTTTCTTAAGTCTTTGTTTTTTTGCATAAAATAAAATAATAAAGAGTATTGCCCTTAGAATTCTATTGATTTTTAATAACTTTTAATGATACGTGTTATCAAATATCTTTGTCAAGTTGAATACGCCTACAGGAGTTCACCAAATTTTTTTAAAAAAACAGATAAAACTCTATAGACATACCTTACATAGCAGTGCCATGGTGGAGTCTTCAGCTCCCATGCACCCCAGAAAATCTTCCGATTTTCTGGGGCTGTCCCCCTCCTGGTGAATCTATGCAAAATTCAAAACCCTTCAGACTCCACCACAGCACTGCTTCTTAACAACATTACTTCACAGGCAGACAGAGGTGGTGAAGAAGACCATGTAGCAATACCTACTGTAACTTACACCAACAACCTTATGTATCACCTGAAGGCTGAAAAGGCTCTGTTTTTTAATATTTTAAATCCTATTGCATCAATGGACTGATGAACCACCTCTCTGCCCTGAAAAATCTGCAATTTTTCAGGGAGTCTTCTGACGGCTCACTGCTAACCGCTCACTGACCTTTTAAGCCATTGACCCATCAACTCATCCACTCATTTACCCATTTACTCATTCGCTGCTCACTGCTTACTGTTGACTATGGTGCTGAGGTGCCTGTCTTATTAGTATTTTATATTTGCACAGATGAGAGGTTATAATAAAAACATGTATATTGCCAAAGAGGACATAAAGGGGCAGACCTATTATTACATTCGTGAAACCTATGAAGACAGTGGTAAATTAAAGAGCAGAACACTCTTTGAGCTTGGAACAAATCCTTCAAGGTATATAATCTATCCTGGTGGAAATGCCTATTATATCCATGAATCTGTAGAACTGTCCATCCTTGAAAGGGGATTTGAGGTGGATACCTTTGAATTAGAGGATCTATTCTGGCCCTTTCTTGAACCCCGTCTCAAGAGGATAATCAAAAGACCACCTGTAAAGGTAAATAAATCTTATAAGGGACTAAGTCTTGACCAGCTGAGGGATGTACAATCAAGGATTCATGTCTTTGATAAA
>JAADHP010000209.1 GCA_013151785.1 Nitrospirota bacterium
AAGAAGGCCATGTAGCAATACCGACAGTAACATACATCAAGATCTTATATATCACCTGAAGACTGAAAAAGACTTTGTTTTTTTATTATTTAAATTTTATTGCATCAATGGGATGATGAACCACCACTCTGCCCTGAAAAATCGCAGATTTTTCCGGGAGCCTTCTGACTGCTCACCGCTCACCGCTTACTGCTTACTGTAAACACCGCTGTGGTGCTTATTTTTCTTCGGCACCCTGCCTTGTTTACAAATCTGAAATTATTTTGGACACTACTGATATTACCAGTCCCTATATTAAAGTTATGAATTTCCATATGATATAATGAACTATGATAGAGCTAACCCCAAATGCAATAAAAACCCTTCAGGCAAGATACCTCCTTAAAGATTCTGATGGAAATGTTGTAGAGACCCCGGAGGAGATGTTTCGCAGGGTTGCCAGACATGTGGCAGCCTCTGAAAAACTCTACAATGGCGATGAAAAGAAATGGGAAGAACGATTCTATGAGATAATGACGGACCTGAGATTCCTTCCCAATTCACCCACCCTCATGAATGCAGGGAAAGAACTGGGACAGCTTGCAGCCTGTTTTGTCCTTCCCGTGGATGACTCCATGAAAGGCATCTTTGACACCCTTAAACATGCTGCCCTTATCCTTCAGAGCGGAGGTGGTACGGGTTTCAGCTTCTCACGACTCAGGCCAAGATCTGACATCGTACGCTCAACAGGCGGAATTGCAAGTGGACCAGTCTCTTTCATGAAGATATACAACACTGCCACAGAGGTTATTAAACAGGGTGGGGCCCGCAGGGGTGCCAATATGGGGATTCTCAGGGTTGACCATCCTGATATCCTTGATTTCATAAGAGTAAAAAGGGATGCAGCAGAGCTTGCTAATTTTAATATTTCCGTAGCTGTTACTGATACCTTTATGAGGGCACTGAAGAAAGACGGCTATTATAGACTGATTAATCCACGAACCAAGCAGGTAGTTGCAAAAATAAAGGCAAAAGAGGTCTTTCAGGAAATGGTTGTGAGTGCCTGGGAAACAGGAGACCCTGGTGTTGTCTTTATTGACAGGATCAACAGGACAAACCCTACCCCTCACATCGGCGAGATAGAAAGCACCAATCCCTGCGGTGAGCAACCCCTGTTACCCTATGAGGCATGTGTGCTGGGCTCTCTTAATCTTTCAAAATATGTAAGGAATTCCATTCTGGATGACAACCCAGCTCCTGCTATTGACTATGATGCACTGAGGAGGGATATCTTTACTGCTGTGAGATTTCTTGACAATACCATTGATGCCAATAAATACCCCCTTCCTGAAATAGAAAGGATGCACAAGGGAAACCGGAAGATCGGCCTGGGTGTGATGGGATGGGCTGATATGCTTGTGCTTATGGGTATCGTTTATAACTCCCAAAAGGCATTCAGACTGGCAAGAAAGATAATGAAATTCATACAGAACACATCAAAAGAGGCATCAGAAGAACTTGCCCGTGAGCGTGGCGTGTTTCCCAACTATAAAGGCTCCATATATGACAAAAAAGGTGGCCCTCTTCTGAGAAATGCCACTACAACCACCATTGCACCCACAGGCACCCTGTCAATAATCGCTGACTGCTCAAGTGGTATTGAACCCATCTTTGCCCTTGCCTACAAACGTCTCATTCTGGATACAGAACTGATGGAGATCAACAAATACTTTTTCCAGATTGCCATAAAGGAGGGCTTTTACTCTAAAAGGCTCGAAACAGAGGTTATAAAGAAGGGAACACTAAAAGGAATAAAAGGAGTCCCTCCTGAAATAAAAGACCTCTTCAGGACCGCCCTTGAGATACCGCCTGATGACCATATTGAGATGCAGGCCTCTTTCCAGAAATATACAGACAACGCAGTTTCCAAAACAATCAACATGCCACCAGAGGCAACACCAGAGGATGTGGCACGTGCCTTTCTGCTTGCCTATGAAAAGGCTGCAAAGGGGTTACTGTCTTCCGGTATGGTGCCAAAAAGAAGGGAACTCTGGTAAGATTAAGAGACACTGACTAATAAGGAGGTTTCAAGATGATCCTTGGAGTTAATGTTGACCATGTTGCCACAGTACGTGAGGCACGAAAGACCTTTGAACCTGACCCTGTTATGGCTGCAACACTGGCCATACTGGGAGGTGCTGATGGAATTACCGTACATCTACGGGAAGACCGTCGTCATATTCAGGACAGAGACCTTCAACTGTTGCGCGAGATAGTACCTGTGGAACTGAATCTTGAGATGGCAGCCACTGAGGAGATGATATCCATTGCCACCAGGATCAAACCTGATCTTGTAACCATTGTACCTGAGAAGCGTGAGGAGCTTACCACAGAGGGAGGCCTTGACCTTAATGCAATGAACCAGAGACTGAAAGAGGCAGTAAAAAGACTGAATGTTGCGGGAATCCCTGTAAGTTTTTTTATTAATCCTTCCATTTCAGATGTGGACATATCAAAGGATATAGGCGCACAGATGGTGGAGATACATACAGGCCATTATGCAAATGCCCGTGGCGAGAAACAACAGGAAGAACTTCAAAAGATAAAGGCTGCAATAGAAAGGGCACGGCTCAATGGGCTGAAGGCGAATGCAGGCCATGGCCTTACCTACTATAATGTCAAACCAATCGCAGCAATTGAAGGCCTGCGAGGTCTATACATAGGACACAGCATCATCTCACGGGCCGTGCTTGTAGGTATTGAGCGGGCTGTCAGGGAGATGAAGGCGCTGATCGGTTGATGAGTTTTGAGAGCCTGCTTCTGATTTTTAATATTGGTGTCCAGAATTTTATAACAACCCAAAAGGAGGCAGGGTGCCGAAGAATAATAATGCCCACACCTTTAAAGAAAATAAGAATTCTTATGAAACAAGGGGTAGAGGTGGTTCATCATCCCATTGATGCAAGCTGAAAGCAGCGGTATGGTAGAGTCTGAACAGTTTTGAATTTTGCATAAGATTGGTCTTCAGGGGCTCTGCCCCTGAGACCCCGGAGAAAAGGAAAATAAATTATACTCCGGGGGAGTTTGAGGGGCTTTGCCCCTCAAAGCTCTGGTGAATCGCAAAATTCCCTCGGAAGCGGACAGGATGTCCGCTGAGAATGAGGTGTAAGACTCTACCATACCGCTGCTATAACTTTATCGTAGCATTAAAAAGACAGGTTACCGTATTGAGTAATCCTGTGGATTGCATTATTTTTATGAGGTGCCCTGGTCTTGTTAATATTTAAGACTGTTGTGATTTAATATACTTAATTCAATTGTAAAGATAACATCAAGAGAGATATGCAAGAACAAAAAAAACTCAAATCTCAAAGCTGCATACACGGTATTGGTGTGGATATCGTTGATGTAAGCAGAATTGAGGCAGCAGCAAAAAAATGGGGTAACAGATTCCTCAAGAGGGTCTTCACTGAAACCGAACTTGCCTATTGTTTTAAAAAGGCAGGACCCTATACATCACTTGCTGCAAGGTTTGCTGCCAAGGAGGCATTCATAAAGGCGCTACAGGCAGATGTTGTTATACCATTACAGGATATAGAGACCCTTAACAATGAAAAGGGGGTACCATCAATAAGATTATATGGACGGGCAGAAGAGCACTTTAAGAGATTAATCAGGGAAGGCAACATTCACCTGAGCCTGAGCCATGACAGGAGCCTGGCTATTGCCTTTGTAATAATAGAAGTTGTATAACAATATTTTGGTTGAAAGCACAGTGTTTAATCTAATCCCAAAATCAGGGAGTGATATATTGGTCAGTTTTGGAGAGGTGGGTATTGGTTTTTCGCATCATTCTCAGCGGACATCCCTGTCCGCTTCCGAGGGGAAAATCAGGTTCACCCTCATGGTGAACCTTTCTGATTTTCCAAAACCGCTTAAAGCCAATACCCACCTCTCCTTTTATATTCCTATTGCCTATTTTGTGTTTAATTCGTTTACGAAAACTGCCAGAATGCCCCGACCTTTGGTCGGAAGCTTCATTTTATTCATTGAACTAACATATGTCACTATAAAAAGGGTATGTGAACCAAAAGTTAAATAACTATTTGGTCAGATCTTAAAATAAGGAGCTTTATCATGAAGGT
>JAADHP010000077.1 GCA_013151785.1 Nitrospirota bacterium
AAGGTTATTTATGCGCCTGGACATCCTGATGCAGATGCCAATGGGTTTGTGAAGATGCCCAATATTAACGTGATAGAAGAGATGGTCAATATGATGATTGCCACAAGGGCCTATGAAGCCAATGTGAATGCCTTCAATATCACAAAGGCAATGTATCAGAAGGCCCTTGAGCTTGGTAGATAAAAAAGATGGCTATAGAGGAGGTGCTCCATGGAGCCTGTCAATGGAATAACAAAGGGAATTGATGGTGCAGGAGGATTGTCACAAAATTCCTCGGTAAAACCTGAAGAAGCAACTGACAGGGGGTTTGACAGATTGCTTGATGAAACGATCGGAAAGGTTTCGTCCCTTCAGAAAGAGGCTGACCAGGCCATCAGGGAACTCACCAGTGGAGAGGGAGATATTGTAAAGGCAATGATTGCGATGCAAAAGGCCGAGATATCCTTTCAGACAATGATAGAGGTGAGAAACAAACTGGTTAACGCCTATGAAGAGATAATGAGGATGCAGGTATAATATGGCACTGAAAGAGTTACTGGACAGGATACAGACCCTTGATACAAAGAAGAAGGTGGTACTGCTTCTCCTGACTGTGGTCTCCATTGCAAGTGTCATACTGCTAATAGTATGGGCACAGTCTCCTACCTACCAGGTGCTCTATAGTAATCTGCAGCCTGAAGATGCGGGGATGATTGTACAGAAGCTGAGAGATATGAAGATTCCTTACAAAACCACTGCTACTGGTATTATGGTGCCTGCAGAACGTGTCTACGACCTGAGGCTTCAGCTGGCAAGCATGGGACTGCCTCAGGGAGGGGGAGTGGGCTTTGAGATCTTTGATAAGACAGGACTTGGTACAACAGAGTTTGTTCAGAAGATTAATCTGCGCAGGGCCCTGCAGGGTGAGCTGGCACGAACCATCAGGTCACTACAGGAGGTCAAGGATTGCAGGGTTCATCTCACAATTCCTGAACGCTCCATATTTAGTGCATCTGAGGAACGTCCAAAGGCATCGGTGCTGTTGAAGCTCCAGCCCGGAGTATCCCTTACAAAGAAGCAGGTGCAGGGTATCATACATCTTGTTTCAAGCAGTGTGGAGGGGCTTGTGCCAGAGAATGTTACTGTTATTGATAGCAGAGGCAATGTGCTATCATCCCCTTCCGGAGAGTCAGCCCTGCTTACAACCACCCAGCTTGAATATCAACGTAGCATAGAAAAGGATATAGAGAAGAGGGTGATAGGAATTCTAACGCCTGTTGTAGGCAGGGACAGGGTGAGGGCAAAGGCAAGTGTCAATGTTGATTTTACAAGGGTGGAGGAAACGAAGGAACTATTTGATCCTGACAGTCAGGTGGTAAGAAGTGAACAAAAGCATCTTGAAAGCAGGACAACCTCCACACCCTCTGGTGTGCCAGGCGTAAAATCAAATATCCCTGGTAAAACACAAGCAATTGGTTCTACACAGAGTGGTGTTACAAAACAGACAGAAACAGTCAATTACGAGATAAGTAAGGTAAGAAGCCATGTGATTAGACCTACAGGTGTTATAAAGCGGGTAACTGTTGCAGTATTGGTGGATGGAATATATAAAAAGGATGAGAAGACAGGCAAGATGGTCTATACACCAAGGACAGAGGAGGAATTGAAAACCTACGAAGAACTGGTAAAAAAGGCCATAGGCTTTTCCAGTGAACGTTCTGATGAGGTAAAGGTTGTCAGCATGCCTTTCAAGGTTGAAGAAGAACAGGTCTATACAGACAGTACAGGCAGGTATGATAGGTATCTTATACCTGCTGTCAGATACGCAACTATCTTAATACTATCTCTGCTTGCCTTCCTGTTCCTTATAAGGCCTTTAATGAAATACTTGAAAAGCACACCTGCTCCTGTATCTCCTGGATACGGGCCTGCAGCCACTGCTGAGATAGAATCATCTGCCAGAGAATTGAAAAAACTACCCAGTAGCGATGAGATAAAGGAATGGGCAAAAGACAATCCACAGCAGGCAGCTCATCTGATAAAAAAATGGATCCAAGGAGGATAATGATTAAATGGCCTTGTGCTGAGAAAGCAGCCATACTTCTTGGTTATGTGGGCGAGGATATTGCCTCGGAGATAATAAAAAACCTGGACAAGAGAACTGTAGAGCAGATAACAGCGGTGATGAAGAATGTGAAGACCCTGAAGAAGGAAGAGGTTGAGGCAGCCCTGGAAGAGATAAAAAAGGACCTGAATGATGAATCCATTACAATAGGGGGAAAGGAGTTTTTGAAAAATCTGCTTACAAAGGGATTAAGCGATGAGGATGCCGAGAAACTGATCGAGGAGGCGGAAAGAGAGAGCCCTCTGGACAAACTGAACTATGCAGATGCTGCAGTAATAGTAAATTTCCTGAGTGGAGAACATCCCCAGACCATTGCCTTCATATTGTCCATGCTGGAGCCCAAAAAATCTGCAGAGGTTATCTCTCTTCTGCCCGAGCACCTGAAAGCTGATGTAGCCTTTAGAGTGGCCAGACTTGACAGGATTCCAGAAGAGGCACTCAGAGAACTTGAGGATGTACTGAGCACACAACTGAACATTACAGAGTCACAGGGTAAAAAGATAGAGGGAATCAAGGCCATAGCTGACATATTAAATAACTCTCCAAAGGATATAGAACAGGGTATTCTTGAGATGATAGAACAAAAAGACCCTAATATGGCCGAGGCGATCAGATCGCTCATGTTTGTATTCGAAGATCTCATAAATGTGGATGATCGAGGAATACAGACCATTCTTAAAGAGATCAGTACCACGGATCTTGCCCTCGCCCTTAAGACAGCTCCAGAGGAACTGAAGAGAAAGATCTTCAAGAATATGTCCCAGAGGGCTGCGGAGATTCTCAGGGACGAGATGGAGACCATGGGGCCTGTCAGGGTCTCTGATGTGGAGGCTGCACAGCAGAACATTGTAAAGGTGGCAAGAAGGCTTGAAGAGGAAGGAAAGATCATTATTGCTGGAAAGGGTGAGGAGGAATTGATTGTCTAAGGGAAAGATCATAAAGGATACAGAGATATCCAGCTTTGGTATGCCCTCCTTTGATCACAGCAGTAACACGGAGCGATTAGAGGGATATACACATGACAGTGAGGAGATTCAAAGACAGGCCTATGAGAAGGGGTTTCAATCCGGCGAAAAGGCAGGCTATGAAGTGGGCCTTCAGAAGGCAGCAGTGCTGGTGGAAAAACTACAACAGTTGATAGATGATTTCAATAAAAAGAAGGTGGAGGTTCTTAATTCACTGGAACCACAGGTTGTAGCACTTTCCATTGCTATTGCAAGGAACATACTAAAAGATGAGGTCTCCTCAGACCCTGAACGGATAGTCCATCTGGTAAAGATTGCCATGAGAAGAATGGTACAGCCGGGCCGGATAGTGATAAGGGTAAACCCTGCCCTGGCAGAGGTCATGGAAAAACACAAGCCTGAACTTCTACAGATCAATGGTGATGTTAGGATAGAGGAGGACCCTGCAGTGGTACTGTCAGCACCTGTTGTTTCAAGTACTGAACAGGAGATACCTGTTGACATTGAGTCACAACTGACAAATCTCATAGAGGAGTTAGGAGAGAGAATTGGAGACAATCGCACTTGACAGATACATCAAACTGGTTGAAGAGATTGATCCATTAAGGATCTACGGGAAGGTAGTTGAGATTACAGGGATCATAATAAAGGCAACAGGCCTGAGGGTCAGCATTGGTGAGGCATGTAAGATCTATAGCGATGACGGTTCAGTAATTGATGCTGAGGTGGTGGGATTTAAGGATGGCAAGGCACTCCTCATGGCAGTAGGTGACCTCCAATGGATAAAGCCTGGAAGTCCTGTTTATCCGGCAGGCAGGAATCTCTTTGTAAGGGTTTCGGAAAAGATGGTTGGCAGGATTATTAATGCCCTTGGCAAACCCATAGATGGTAAAGGGCCGATCGAGGGGGATATCTTTCCTATCACAGGTGAACTGATAAATCCATTGAAAAGGCAGCGTATTACCGAGCCCCTTGACCTTGGGATACGGGCCATAAACGGGCTTCTCACCTGTGGAAAGGGCCAGCGGATGGGCATTATTGCTGGCACAGGTGTGGGTAAGAGTGTGCTTCTGGGCATGATTGCAAGGTATACCGAAGCTGATGTGAGTATTATAG
>JAADHP010000135.1 GCA_013151785.1 Nitrospirota bacterium
AGGCTTTTCAGCCTTCAGGTGATACAGGGGTATGCTGGTGTATGTTACTGTCGGTATTGCTACATGGGTATTCTTCACCACCTCTGCCGCTCTTCAATGGAATCTCTGTATGGTTTCGTTCTGCCATTGAATACAGGTTCAGGCAGGGAGTAATCCTGTGGATTGCATTATTTTTATGAAGTGCCCTGCCTTGTTATTATTTTATAGTTGGACAGGTATGTAATTTACATTAACATCAAGGAGATTTTAACAGGGGGATAAAGTGAAAAAGCTTATCATAGAAGGTGCAAGACAGAACAACCTGAAAAACATAAATCTCTCTCTTCCCCATGACAGTTTTATTGTAATCACCGGGCTATCTGGCTCGGGCAAGTCTTCCCTCGCCTTTGACACTATCTTTGCCGAGGGACAGTGGAGGTTCATTGAATCCCTTTCCACCTATGCAAGACTTTTTCTTGAAAAGCTTGACAGACCTGATGTGGAAAGTATCAGAAACATACGACCTGCCATTGCACTCCAGCAGAAAAACCCTGTGAAGGGCTCCCGTTCAACTGTGGGCACCTTAACGGAAATATATGACCTTCTGAGGGTGCTTTACTCAAGAATCGGACATCCCTTCTGCCCTGAATGCGGAGAGGAAATAAGGCAGTGGACTGTGGATACCATAATGACTGAGTTGCTTGAAAATTATAACAACGAAAGGGCAATGATAACATTTATAACAACTGAGACAGCGGCAGAACTTATTAAGCAGGGATACTATCGTTACTGGAATGGTAATGAAATAAAAGATCTGGACCAGATAGAAGAACTCGGCAATTCTCTGGAGATAGTTGTTGACAGGATTGTAATAAGAAACGAACCACGACTTGCCGACTCTCTGGAACTCGCCTACAGGGAAGGAAAGGGTGCACTCAAAGTCTATATCTACAAAAAGGTCAATGGAGATTTAAGGATTATTCCTCTTTCTTTCTCAAAACAGCTACGTTGTGATAAATGTAATATCTCCCTGCCAGAGCCAACCCCGATTCTTTTCTCCTTTAATCATCCCGTGGGTGCCTGCCCTGTATGCAAGGGTTTTGGCAATCTCTTGAGATACGATGAATCACTTATTATTCCTGACCCTGAACTTTCCATAGCAGAAGGCGCCATAGAGCCCTGGGAAAAACCAGCTGCCTACTGGTGGAAAGAACAGCTAATGGAACATGCAGAAGAGGAAGGCATTGATATAAACAGACCATATAGAGAACTATCAGAATCTGAAAAAGAAAAGCTTTTCCGCGGGGGTAAAAGCTTCTATGGAATAGATGACTTCTTTGAAGAGCTTGAGGACAAGAGATACAAACTCCATGTCCGTGTATTTCTCAGTCGTTATCGTCAGCCTGTAATATGTGATGTCTGTAATGGCACAAGACTCAAAAAAGAGGCCCTCGCCTATCGAATAAAGGGTCTTAGTATTGCCGAACTCTGTAATATCTCTATAGGTGAGTTGAGAGGGTTCTTTAGAAATCTTTCATTAACAGGGTTTGAGGAATCTGCATGCAGAGAGGTGCTTCGTCAAATCAATATGAAGCTCGATTTCCTCTGCAATGTGGGAGTGGAGTATCTTACATTAAACCGCCTTGGCAAGACCCTCTCAGGTGGAGAGTATCAGAGGATTAATCTGGCAAACCAGATAGGAGCACGTCTTACCGGAACCCTCTATGTGCTTGATGAGCCCACTGTAGGGCTTCATGCCTCAGATACTGAAAGGATCACCAATATCCTGAAAAGGATGGTCGAAATGGGCAATACCCTTGTTGTGGTTGAACATGACAGGCATGTAATAGAATCTGCCGAATGGATTGTGGAAATGGGTCCTGGCAGCGGAATTCGGGGAGGAGAGGTTATATTTTCAGGCACAAAAGAGGATTTCCTCAAAACAGAGACCCTTACATCAAGGTATCTGAAGGGCTTTGATCTTGATATGATAGATAGATTCAGGAAAAAAACAATCCCCAAAAAACTGCATTTCCTTACACTAAAGGGCGCCCGAGGAAATAATCTCAAAGATATCAGTGTAAGAATTCCAATTGGTCTCTTCACTGTTGTAACAGGGGTCTCTGGCTCGGGGAAAAGCACCCTCATTGTAGAAACCCTCTACCGTGCACTGGCAAAGAGATTCAAGACAGGCATGGAAAGACCTCTGCCCTTTGATGATATCAAGGGAATTGAGAGGCTTAAAGGGGTAAGGCTCATAGACCAGTCACCCATCGGCAGGACTCCACGTTCAAACCCTGTAACCTATCTGAAGATATTCGATCTCATCAGAAAGGTCTTTGCCTCACAGCCCTATGCACTGGCACACGGCTATACACCAGGGTTCTTCTCATTTAATGTGCCCGGTGGACGGTGCGAAAGATGTAAGGGCGAGGGATTCGAGAAACTGGAGATGTATTTCTTCGAAGACCTGTATATAACATGCGAGGCCTGTGGCGGGAAGAGATATGGTAATGAAGCACTGAAGGTAACATACAGGGACAAAAACATCTATGAGATACTGGAGCTTACTGTGGATGAGGCAATTGTACATTTCTCCGGGGAATCACAGATCGTCTCAAGGCTCCAGATACTGAAAGATATAGGACTTGGCTATCTCAAATTAGGGCAACCTGCAACCACCCTGTCAGGTGGAGAGGCACAGAGATTAAAGATATGCTCTGAACTTATCACAAACAGGAAAAAGGGCATCCTTTATATACTTGATGAACCCACTGTGGGGCTTCATTACAGGGATGTAATCTCTCTTCTGGGAATCATCCGACGCCTGATTGACGAAGGCAACACAGTGATTATAATAGAACACAATCTGGACCTCATATCTGTGGCTGACTGGATTATTGATCTTGGCCCTGGAGGAGGCCCTGATGGTGGAAGGGTAATCTATGAAGGTCCCCTTGAGGGGATAAAAAAATGCAGCAAATCAATAACAGGCAGGTATCTGTCAACGCAGGAGGCAGTGAAGCTCCGACCTATGGCCGGGAGGCTTCACTAAGGTAATTGCTACATGGTCTTCTTCACCACCTCTGTCTGCCTGTGCAGTACTGATGGTAATAGCACTGCTATGTAAGTTTGTCTATAGAGTTTTATCTGTTTTAAAATTTGGGAAACTCCTGATAAGTCAAAGGAGCTATTATACAATGGTCTGGAGACTGATAGACAGCGGCACCTGTGATGCATACATGAATATGGCTATTGATGAAGCAATTGCCATCTCTGTGAGGCAGGAACTCGCTCCTCCCACACTACGATTTTATCAATGGCAGGGCCCTTCTGTCACACTTGGATGTTATCAGCGGTCTGAGGAGGTTGATCTGCTGTATTGCGAGAAAAGCAACATCCCTGTTGTAAGAAGGCCCACAGGTGGAAGGGCGATACTCCATGGCGAGGATCTCACCTACAGCTTTTCATCCAAAAACACACCACCCTATTTTTCTGAGGGACTGCTAAAGACATATAATCATATCAGCGCTGCCTTCCTTGAGGCTTTAAAAAACCTTGGTTTCCATGCGGTAATGAAAACCAGAAAGGAAAAAGGTCGTGTTCTTACAGGCTCTTCAATATGTTTTCAATCCGTATCTTTCGGGGAGATAACCATTGAAAACAAAAAGATCATAGGCTCTGCCCAGAAGAGATGGCCTGATGGATTTCTACAGCAGGGCTCTATTCTATTGAGGCTCAACACGGATGAGATGCTCCGTGTCTTCAGGGATTCCAGGGCTGAAGAGATTGCCTCATCAATGACAGGGCTGTATCATTACCAGCCTTCATTGGACACAGAGAGGCTTAAAGAGAATATCCAGAATGCCTTTGAGGAGACCTTTGGTGTTGAACTGAAAGTATCTTCCCTTACGGAAGAAGAGTATTCCCTTGCCATTAAACTGTGCAATGAAAAATACACCCAACAGGAGTGGACCCTGAGTCGATAATTAATTACATTGCTGTCAAATTATAAATAATAACAAGGTAGGGCACTTCATAAAAATAATGCAATCCACAGGATTATACTCTGTACCAACCTGTACTCAATGACAGGGTAAGGTCAGGTACAGATGCTCCTTTGCAGAGGTGCAGAGGGGGTGAAGAAGCCCCATGTAGCAATACCGACAGTGACTTACACCAGCATACTAATGTATCATCTTAAGGCTGAAAAGACTCTGTCTTTTTATAATTTAAATCCTATTGCATCAATGGGATGATGAACCACCTCTTCACCTCCTGTTTCAGAAGGACTTTTCTATTTTCAAAGGTGTTGGGCATTATTTTTCTTCGGCACCCTGCCTTTCTTCAAAAATGAGTGAAAAGTCAGAGGATAATTATTACTGTCAGATTCTGTTAGAATAATCCCATGCATGGTTATACAGGAAAGTCTCTGTTCATAGACCTGAGCACTGAAAAATACAGTATCGTAAAAACACCTGTACCCCTCATAGAGGAATTTATTGGCGGAAGGGGACTGGGTGTTGCACTTATTGCTCCCTATATCCGGTATCCCTGGGATAGCCCCGAGATGCCTCTCATCTTTTCATCAGGCCCTCTTGTAGGTACAGCCTCACCCACTTCTGGAAGGATTTCCGTAGTATCACGTTCTCCCCTTACAGGTACTGTCTTTGACTGTTCAGTGGGAGGCCGTTTTGGGACCGAGATGAAGAGGTCAGGATATGACCTTATCTTTGTTCAGGGAAAGGCAAGAGGCTGGAAGATCATCGAGGTTACCAGTGATGATGTGAAAATCATGGATGCAGAAAAACTCTCCGGTAAAAACACTGAAGAGCTATCAAAAACCATGGGCAACACCTATTCAACTGCCACAATTGGCAGGGCAGGTGAGAAGGGTGTTCGGTTTGCGGGAATTGTATTTGATGGTCATTATCTTGCTGGCAGGGGTGGACTTGGCGCAGTAATGGGTGCAAAGAGACTGAAGGCCATCAGGATAAAGGGAGATAATGATATCCCTGTTTATGATGAAACTGAACTCAGGAGGGCCCGTGAAGAGATTATGAGACTTCTCAGGGCATCCCCTTCTGTGTTTGGTGAGTTCGGCCTCAGTGAGTTCGGTACAGCAGCCCTTGTAGACCTCATCCATGTAAGGAGGATGGAACCAACAGAGAACTTCAAAAGGAGTTATTTTGAACACTCACACAGCTATTCAGGATATTCACTGAAAACACTTTTCAACCCCAGGAAAACAGGATGTAAGGGCTGCCCCATCCTTTGCAAAAAGATATCGCCAGGAGGTAAGGTGATTCCTGAGTTTGAAACAGTCTCCCACTTCGGTGCCCTGAACAAAAACTCAGACCCTGAAGCCATAGTTGAGGCAAATCGTCTCTGCAATGACTATGGGCTTGATACCATCAGCACTGCATCCACAATTGCATGTTACTCTGAAATCAATGAAAGATGGCTTACACCTGAAGAGTTGCTTCGGCATATCACTCTTATCGGAGAACGAAAGGATATAGGTGAACACCTGTCAGAGGGCTCCCTGCGGTATGCCACTGCACAGGGGGTGGCCTGTTTCAGCATGTCTGTAAAGGCTCTTGAATTGCCTGCCTATGATCCCCGTGGAGCCTATGGTATGGCCCTTGCTTATGCAACATCGAATCGTGGCGGCTGCCACCTCAGGGCCTATCCAATAAGTTATGAAATCCTGAGAAAACCTGTTTCAGTGGATAGATTCTCCTTTGAGGGGAAGGCTCGTATGGTAAAGATATCAGAGGACATGAACGCTGTTGTGGACTCCCTGACAGCCTGTAAATTTGTGTTTTTCGCCTCAACCCTTGAAGAGTATGCCCGGTGTCTTAAGGCTGTAACAGGCAGGGATTTTGATGTCCAACACCTCCTGAAGACAGGTGAGAGAATATGGCTTCTGGAGCGTTATCTTAACAACCTGAATGGTTTTTCAGGAAAGGATGATGATCTGCCCGAGAGGTTCTTCAAGGAACCCGGCTTCAGTGAGGGAAAGCTCACCATTCCACCCATCAAAAGAGAAGATTTCCTGGATGCCCTTAACAGATACTACAGGATAAGGGGTTATAAAGAGGATGGAACTGTGGATAAGGAGATTCTTGATTCAGCTAATCTGAAGGATTTGCCTTCTTCAGAAGATCATTATAGTTTTCCTCAATAAACCTGGTAGAGTACTGAAGATTTATAAACCGCTCGTCATTTAGTATCTTTTTATGAAAATCCACTGTTGTCTTTATCCCCTCTATTATGAACTCATCAAGTGCCCTCAACATCCTCAGCCTTGCCTCCTCCCTGGTTCTGCCCCTTACTATCACCTTTGCTATAAGGGAATCATACTGTGAAGGCACTGTCCAGCCACAGTATATTGCTGTATCTACCCTCACTCCAGGTCCACCTGGCAGATAAAGGAAGGAAATCCTGCCTGGTGAAGGGATAAAGGTCTCGGGATCCTCTGCATTTATCCTGCATTCAATGGCATGGAAATTATACCGTATCTTACTCTGTTTGATCTCGAGTGGCATACCGGCTGCAAGTTTTATCTGTTCCTTGATTATATCCACACCTGTTACAGCCTCTGTAACAGGATGTTCCACCTGTATCCTGGTGTTTACTTCCATAAAATAGATGTTATTCTTGTCATCAAGTATAAACTCAAAGGTGCCCACATTCCTGAATCTCATGGCCTTTGCAGCCTTTACAGCATACTCTCCTATCTTCTTCCTTGTCTTCTCGTCAAGCCCGGGAGCAGGAGCCTCTTCAATAAGCTTCTGATGTCTTCTCTGGATGGAACAGTCCCTCTCACCAAGATGAATGGTGTTACCCTTGCTATCAGCAAGGATCTGCACCTCTATATGCCTCATTCTGGGGATATACCTTTCAATATACAACCCACCACTGCCAAAGGCAGCCAGTGCCTCACGCTGGGCTGTTGAAAAGGCCTGTTCCAGTTCTGATTCACTTTCTACGATCCTCATTCCCCTGCCTCCACCACCCAGGGATGCCTTAACAATCACAGGATAACCTATCCTGGAGCAAACCTTTCGGGCTGACTCGAAATCCTTAACAATACCGTCACTACCAGGTACCACAGGAACACCCTTCTTTTTTAAAAGCTGCCTTGCCCTTGCCTTATCACCACCAAGGCGAATATTTTCAGGTCTCGGACCTATAAAGGTTATGCCTGATTTCATACATGCCTCTGCAAACTGGGGGTTCTCTGAAAGAAATCCATAGCCAGGATGGATGGCCTCGGAATCGGTTATCTCGGCAGCACTGAGTATGGCTGGTGTGTGGAGATAGCTCTGCTGGGCATCAGAAGGCCCAATGCAAACAGCCTCATCAGCAAGCCTTACATGCATTGAATCCCTGTCTATCTCTGAAAAGACAGCAACCGTCCTTATGCCCAATTCACGGCATGCCCTTATTATCCTGACGGCAATCTCTCCCCGATTTGCTATTAGAACCTTTTTAAAGAGTTTCATACTGGCTCGATTAAAAAGAGGGGCTCACCATACTCAACAGGCTGGCCATTTTCAACAAGTATTCTGACCACAACCCCGTCAACCTCACTTTCTATCTCATTCATCAGCTTCATGGCCTCGATAATGCATAGAACCTGACCTTTCTTAACCTTTGTGCCAACCTCAACAAAGGGTTCAGAATCAGGAGATGGAGCCCTGTAAAAGGTGCCTACTATAGGTGAGGTTACAGTGACAAGATGTGTTGTATCCTCCTGCTCTGCCTTTGGTTCCTCTTTAACAGATGATTGTCTTTCTATAACCTCAAAGGAGGCAGGAAAGTGTCTCTCTCTTCTGAGTTTCAGCCTCATACCCTCCTTCTCTATCTGTATTTCAGATATGTCCGTATCCTTAAGGAGGTCGATTATTGCCTTTATTTCGTCAAGATTCATTTCTTTACCCTCTCGATATAGTCCCCTGTACGGGTGTCTACCTTTATTATATCACCTTCATTAATATGAAGCGGCACTTTAACAATGGCACCTGTCTCCAGCTTTGCTGGTTTGCTTCCGCCCGAGGCAGTATCTCCCTTCACACCCGGTTCTGTCTCCACCACCTCAAGCTCCACAGCTATGGGCAACTCCACTGCAATTGGCTCACCTTTATAATAGAGTATATACACATTCATATTCTCCTTGAGATAAAGCCTGCTGTCACCCAGTTGTTCCTCTGAAACAGGCAACTGCTCATAGGTCTCATTGTCCATAAAATAATAAAGATCGCCCTGTTTGTAAAGATATTGCATCTCCTTCTCTTCCAGCTGTGCCTTTGGTACCTTGTCGCCTGCTGAAAAGGTCTCCTCTATGATCTTGCCTGTTTTCAGACCTTTTAGCTTTGTGCGAACAAAGGCACCGCCTCTGCCCATCTTCACATGTTGAAACTCCAGAACCTCATAGGGTTCACCTTTGAATTCTATCTTTGTACCCCGCTTGAAATCGTTTGTGGAAATCATTCCATCCTCCTCGCTACTGTATATTATCTCTAATCTGATCTGTGCATTTTGTCTGGATTATCAGATATAAGTGGTCATCTCTCAAATTATCTCCAGCCTTCTTGATAATGATGTCAATCTCTGAGTACCACTATCCTTAATAGTTACCATATCCTCAATCCTTACACCGCCCAGGCCTGGCACATATATGCCAGGCTCAATGGTAAAAACCATTCCCTTCTTTAGCACATCTCTACTCATAAATGATATACGAGGTGCCTCGTGTATATCAAGCCCAAGCCCGTGGCCTGTGGCATGCCCGAAGTATTCACCGTAGCCACTCTCTTTTATGATCTGCCTTGCCACTCTGTCAACATCCTTTGCCTTAACCCCTTCCTTAACTGCATTGATAGCCGCTCTGTTTGCCCTGACAACAGCATGGTAAATCTCTTTCTTTTTACCTATATTCGCACCATTAAGCAGTAGAGTCCTGGTCATATCAGAAAAATAACCATCTGACTCACCACCCCAATCAATAACCACAAGGTCTCCCGGCTGCAGTTTCCTCTCTGTCACAGTGGCATGAGGCATTGCAGCATTTGGGCCTGAAGCTACAATTATATCAAAGGGAAGCCTCTTGCATCCACTCTTTTTTAGCTCCTCTTCAAGTCTCAGGGCAACAGCCCTCTCAGTGGTGTTGACCTTTATATAGGGTTTTACATTCAAAAAGGCATCCTCAGCCCTTTTTACAGCTTTTCTTATGTTCCTTAGCTCCTCTGCATCCTTTATCTTTCTGAAATCCTCGACCACATTCTTCAGGGCAAAGGGACGAAAATCCCTTCTCAATATATCATAGATGGCAAAAGATTCGTTGTATTCAAAACCCACCCTTTTGATACGATTCTTTTTTAAAATCTCCCTGATTGTCCTGAAAGGAGAGTGCCGGGTTATAACAATCTGACAACCTTTAACCTCCCTTTCTGACTGCTCCCTGTATCTGAAATCCGTTATAAAAAATGCCTCTCTTGATGTTATCAACAAAGCGCCTGAAGAACCTGAAAATCCGGCAAGATAACGGATATTCTTCAGGTTGGTAATCAGAAAGGCACCAATACGCCTTTTTGTGATCTCTCTCTTTAGAGACTCGATTCTTTCCATTGATAAATTAAAAGGTGGGTCAGAACTCTTTTTCTATTTTAGGAACTGCAGTTCTCAAAATGAAACGCGCCTTCCCATAGTTGCCATCTGGTTTTATAACCAGTGCAAGGTAATATTCATCAGTAATCTTCCTCATTATGATTCCACAACTATCTGATATAACAGAAAACTCCCTTGCCTCACCAAGTTGAAGGTCGGTGGATGCCATCTCTATGTCTTTAATCAGGGTGGATGCCTCTGCTGAAAGATCATTGAAATCAATAAGCCTTTCCTTCACAAACTCTTCAACAGGTATACCATCAGCAGCCAGTATTATGGAAGCCACTGCACCTTCAACCTGCTCAACAGTCTCCCTAAGAACTTCTGAAAAACTCATCTTTCCTTCTCCTCAGTCCATTCAAAAAGTTCTCAAGCCTGTTTATAATAATCTCTGCATCCTTGCCCAGAAGCTTTAGAAACTGTTTCAACTCCTCTGTCCTCTGCTTTGCCTTCGCATTGTCAGGGTCCATCTTTATAATCTCCATATAGATATCAAGTGCCCTGCCATACTCCTCTCTCCTTATACACTCATCGGCCTCCGCAAGAAGTTTGCCCGTGTCTCTCACTGTTTCTCTATCAAGACGGAAAAAGTCTCTCTCTCCGGTCTCAACTTCTGCCACATCCTGTTCTGAGACCTCTGCTGTTCCAGGGCCTTCTTCTGCAAACATCACACCCTCTTCTGACTCTTCCACTGATGTAGCTTCTGCAATTCCTTCCATCTCGTGAATCTCTTCATTTATAAACTGGGCAAACTCTTCATAATCACCAAAGTCAATACCCAGGTTCAGGTCTTCTTCTTTTTCTTTTCTGTCCTCCTCTAATGAGAGCGAGTCAAGGTCAAGGGGGCTCTCATCTGTCATAAAAGGCTCTTCCTCATCAGGCTGGGAAAATGAGGAGAGATCATCCTGTGTCTTTTCAGTGTAATGCTCTTCTTCAATATCTACAGGTGGCACCTCAGGACTATCAGTCTCTTCTTCAACAGCGACATCCTCTGATAACTTGATATCTTCAGACTCCTCAACAACCTCTTCAACCCCTTCCACAGCCTCCTCTCCAATAGTAACCCCTTCCTCTGGCAACTGAATATCATCCTCAACTATTTCCTTGGCTTCTTCGACAACCTCCTGAGCATCCTCTGTAATCTGCTCGGCATCCTCCTGCCCCACAGGCTCTTCTGATCCTCTCAGCGACTTCAGGATATCCATAGCCTCATCATCAAGGGGATTCAGTTCTATCACACGCTCATAATGCTCTATAGCCTTCTCCCTCAGCCCCATGTCTCTATATATATCAGCAAGCTTTCGTTGGGCAAATAGATTGTCAGGCACTGAGTCGATTACCTGTTCCAGCTCAGCCCTCGCCTCAACAAGCTGGCCTTTATCTATGTACACCTTGGCAAGCAAAACCCTCGCACTCGTATATGTGGGATGTCTCTCAAGCCCTGTCTTTAAAACCTCGATAGCCTCTTCAAACATCCCCTCCTTTCTGTACTCCTCTGCAAGGGGCAGAAAGAGCTTGGAATTCGGGTCCTTCTCAAGCCTTGCCTTCAGTTTTTCAATGTCTTCTAATGACATGGATTACCTCCCATTTCATACCAGCTATTGACATTTTTTGTCACCCTGGTATGACATAAAGTGATTATAAATCTCCTCAGCGCACTCTTCTTTGCTCATGAGGGGAAATTCCTTCACCTCTCTCCTGTCGATTATGTATATGCGGTTTGTGTCATATCCAAAGCCTGCCCCTTTCAAGGTTACATCATTAAATACGAGAATGTCCATACCCTTTTTAGTCATCTTCCTTCTTAATTTAGCAATATCCAGGCCAGTATCAGCAGAAAAACCAATAATTTTTCTTCCCCCCTTGTATCTTTTCATGGTGGAAAGAATATCCCTTGCAGGGCTCAGTTCAATGGACTTAATCCCCTCTTTCTCTATTTTTGTATCATGCCTTACCTTTGGAGAGAAATCCGAAGGAGCTGCTGCCATGACAAGCAGGTCTGCCCATTTGAAATACTCCTTAACATTTTTATACATTTCCTCTGTTGTTTCTACCCAGACTGTATCTATGCCATTAACATTTCCTTGCAGACCAGCACCGATTACGAGCACCACCTCTGCACCACGCCACTTTGCCACCCTGGCAAGGGCAATGCCCATCTTTCCGGTAGAAGGATTTGATATGAATCTTACAGGATCAATGTATTCCCTTGTAGGCCCCGCAGTGACGAGTACCTTCATGCCTGCCATATCTTTTGGATGAAGAACATCCTTGATACAATCAACTATTGTATCAACTGATGCCATCCTGCCCCGCCCCTCTTCTCCACAGGCAAGAGAGCCTGCCTCAGGAGGTATCTCGTAGAACCCTCTCCTCTTAAGTATGTCAATATTGTTTTTTACTGCAGGATTTTCATACATCCTCCAGTTCATTGAAGGAGCAAATAATACCTTGCCTTTATATGCAAGAACAGACAGGGAGACAATGTCATCACCCATACCTGAGGCGATCTTTGAAATTATATTGGCTGTAGCCGGAGCAATAAGAAAGACATCTGCATTCTCTGTTAACTGTAGATGGGAAAGGGGGTCCTCGAAGATATCCCTGTAGACCTTGCGAGACGAGAGGACTTCAAGGGTCAGGGGGGTAATAAACCGGGAGGCTGCCTCTGTCATCAGAACCGTCAGAGAAGCCCCCTCTTTTTTCAATCTCCTTATAATCTCTGCAGACTTGTAGGCAGCAATTCCACCTGTTACAGCAAGTACAATCTCCTTATTCTTCAGACTCGTACAGTTCATTAGAAGAAGTGGCTTCTTCTTTTTCATGCATATAGATCTGGAGGTCTTTTTCTAATTCAGAGAGGTCTTCAAGTTCTAATTCCTTACGTCTGTCCTCCAGGACACGACGGAAATCAATCCTTTTAGCCTCCTCTTTTGCCTTTACAGCCTCCTCACCTGTCAGGAATTCAAGTTTGTTCAAGATGGCCTCCTGGATTGCCAGGGTACTGACCTTGTTTGCCTTTGTCTTGATCTTTGGTTCTGCCCCGGATGCAAGCTCCCTTGCCCTCTGGGCTGCAATGTTGACAAGCCTGAAACGGCCATCAATCCTCTCTTTATCAAACTCTACTGGTAAAGATATGATGTCTACCATGGGTCTACCTCCATCTTATTTATCTTTTAAGTCTTTTATACAAAACATCTGCTCTCTTGTTTCAGAACCTGAATAGGAGATGCCGAAACCAGTTCGGCATGAC
>JAADHP010000140.1 GCA_013151785.1 Nitrospirota bacterium
TATGCTAAAGGTTGCTATATGTGGTGGTAGTGGCTATACAGGGTCCGAGCTGATAAGACTCCTGCTATCTCATCCACGTGTTAAGATAGCTGCTATAACTTCTGAAAAATCAGCAGGCAGGCCTGTTTATAGCCTTTTTCCGCACCTGAGAGATATCTTAAGCCTTGGTTTTGAATCCCTGAACAAGGAAAAACTACTTAAAAAGGCAGATCTCTTCTTCCTTGCCCTGCCCCATGGCGCATCACAGGACACTGTTGCCTTCTTTGTAAGTCATGGCAAAAGGGTTATAGACCTTTCTGCAGATTACAGACTAAAAGACCCCAAAACGTACCAGACATGGTATGGGTGTGAACATGTTTACCCCCATATACTTAAAAAGGCTGTATATGGGCTTCCAGAACTGTACAGGAGAAAAATCAAAAAGGCCACAGTGGTGGCCAACCCTGGTTGTTATCCCACCTCTGCGGCCCTTGCTCTTGTGCCTGCACTGAAGGCAGGAATAATTGAAATGGACAGCATAGTGATAGACTCAAAATCAGGCACATCAGGTGCTGGAAGAAAGGCTGACACGGCTTATAATTTCTGCGAGATCAATGAATCCTTCAGGGCCTATGGTGTGGGTACTCACAGACATACACCAGAGATTGAGCAGATCCTCTCTGATATGGTAAGACAACCGATCACCGTGAATTTCACTCCTCATCTCCTGCCTATCAACAGGGGTATATTAACCACAGTCTATTGTAAGCTTAACAGAAATGTCCCATTAGAGGATGTGATAAATCTCTATAAAAGGACTTATAAGAAGGAGTTCTTCATACGGATATACGATGACGGAACCCTGCCAGATGTGCGTAATGTAAGGGGAACGAATTTCTGTGATATAGGTCTGAAGGTTGTAGAAAGAACAAATACCCTTGTTGTGGTATCTGCTATAGACAACCTTGTAAAGGGTGCCTCAGGCCAGGCTGTGCAGAACATGAATATCATGATGGGCTTTGAGGAAACAGAAGCACTGAAAGATATCTCACCGCTACCATGACAGAGATTGTCATCCCTTTGAACATCCATAAAGAGATGATAGAACATGCCCTCCAGGGAGTGCCCGAGGAGGTATGCGGAATTCTTGCTGGTGATGGTGAGCAGGTAACCACTATCTATAAAATGACCAATACTGAACACTCGCCTGTGAGTTATTTCATGGAGCCACAAGAGCAGTTTCAGGTTATGAAAGATATGAGAAATAGAGGCATTAAAATGATGGCTATCTATCATTCCCATCCCGAGGCACAGGCATATCCATCACAGAAAGATGTAAACCTTGCCTTTTATGATGATGTGGTGTATATTATAATCAGTCTTTTAGGCAATGAACCAGTGGTCAGGGCATTCACGATCAGGGATAAAAAGATAGAGGAAGTGGAGGTTGTGATTAAACAGTGAAGGTAGGGTTTGTTTATGACGATGTATATCTGATGCACAGGCCTTTAGGCTTTCATCCTGAAAGACCTGAAAGACTCCGGGCAATTGTGGATGTGCTGAAGGCCAATTCTATCTGGAATGAACTTATACAGATCAAACCCATTAAGGCAGAGGACTCTCTTATTACCTCTGTGCATGATGTAAGTTATCTTGACAGGGTAAAAACAGCTACCCCTGGTTATTTTGACCCTGATACCTATTTTTCAGAGGGCAGCCTTGAGGCAGCCCTTTCCGCTGCAGGGGCTGTGGTGGAGGCCATAAGAATGTGCAAAGAAGGCGAGATCCAGAGGGCCTTTTGTGCTGTAAGGCCTCCAGGACACCATGCAGAATCTGACAGGGCAATGGGTTTTTGTATATTCAACAATATAGCCATTGGTGCAAGGTATGCCCAGTCTCTTGGCTATGAAAAGGTCTTTATCATAGACTTTGATGTACACCATGGAAATGGAACTGAACACATGTTCTATGAAGATGATTCTGTTTTTTATTTCAGCACACATCAGTATCCTCATTACCCCGGCACAGGCTCTACTGAAGAGCGGGGTCGTGGAAAAGGAGAGGGGTTCACCTATAACATACCCATGCCCGCAGGTGCAGGCGACAGCGAATATATTGATGCCTATACCATAAAACTACCTGAACTGGTTAAACAGTTTGACCCTGATATGGTACTTGTCTCTGCTGGTTATGATTTACACGAAAAAGACCCCCTTGCAGGCATAGCTGTTACAGATGCAGGCATAAGAGCCATTGTTAGAGGAATCCTTGACTCAAAGGAGGCTATCCCCTTTGTGTTTGCCCTTGAAGGTGGTTATAACCTTGAGGCCCTTGCCAGATCTGTCTTTACAACAGTGGAAGAATTATTAAAGGATTAGATAGAATATATGGGTATGATGGAAAAAAAGATAATATATTTTGAAAGACCAGGTCGTGAAAACACCGAGGTCTGCCTCGATATAGTAAAGGAGACACTGAGTTCCACGGATATAATGCACCTCCTTGTAGCCTCCACCACAGGAGATACGGGTTTACTCTTTGCCGAAGCCCTAAAAGAAACAGGTATCAATCTGATAGTGGTTACTCACAGTCACGGATTCAAAGAACCGAATACCATAGAGATGCCCCATGAGGTCAGAGAACGGATTGAATCCCTGGGTGCAAAGGTGTATACAGGAACGATGATCACCCACTCCCTTGAGACAGCACTGGCCAAGAAATTCAGTGGTGTATATCCAACTCTTCTTGTTGCACAGTCATTGAGAAGATTCGGTGAAGGACCCAAGGTATGTATCGAGATGGTCATGATGGCTGCTGATGCAGGTCTGATCCCCGAAAGTGAGGAGATTCTCACAGTGGCAGGCACTGCAAGGGGAGCTGATACTGTAATGATAATCCGTTCAGCAGCATCCAAGAGGTTTCTTGACCTCAAGGTGCTTGAAATCTTAGCAAAACCAAGGGGTTAGATTATGAGGCAAAAGGACTGGATTGAACAGGCAAAAAGGACAATCAAATCTGCAGAGCATTCTGCTCAGGGAGGATTTTTTGAGGATGCGGCATTCCTTTCCCATCATGCTGCCATGCTTGGTGCCATTGAACTGCTCACAAGGAAAGGGATTGTAAGCACTGGACAGTCAGTCTATTATCTGCTAAAACAGATAGAGAATGTTAAACAGGATTTACTGCATAAAGCACGTCTGCTTGATACCTATTATACACCATCCCGTTATCCCTATTGCTTTGAAAAGGGCTCTCCCAAGGATTATTTTGACGAAGAAATAGCAAAGGAGGCAATAAACTGTGCAAAGGCTATCCTGGAATACATTGAGACAGAACTGGGCTGACCTGTTCTTTTTTGAACCTCTTTCCGAGTTTCTTTCCCGTCTCCACGAAGACCGTGGCGGAGAGGTCATTGCAGTGGCTATGTTCAGTCCCGAGGGAGAAGATGTCCCTCCACCAGTGCCTCCGGTTCATATACTTGTGCTCTATCGTGACCATGTCAATTTTCTCAGGGAAACCTTCTTTCTCAGAGAGCACGACCCGTCAGGATTGTTCAATTTTTTCAGTTACGGACTCCCGGATTTCCAGAATATGTACAGGGAGTCCAATCCTATTGCACATCAGGCTGTAAAAACTGGCCTGATCCTCTTTGAAACCGACAGTGAAATGGAAGATTTTATTACATGAAGTTACAATAGTGTCTGGTAAACATGTCATGCTGAAGCCTGATCTTCATCAGGACATGTTTGTTTCAGCATCTTGATAAAACAAAGACTTACGAGACCCTGTTTCCAGGAGGCTTAGATGAGATTTTCCAGAATCTTTATTCCTACCCTACGGGAGATACCAGCCGAGGCAGAAGCAGTAAGCCACAAACTACTGCTCCGGGGAGGATATATAAGACAGCTTGCCTCTGGTCTTTATATCATCCTTCCTCTCGGGTTCCGTGTACTGGAGAAGATCAACCGTATTATCCGTGAGGAAATGAATCGTATAGGAGCTCAGGAACTTCTCTTACCCCTGTTGCATCCTGCGGAGGTCTGGCAGAAAACAGGACGCTGGTATGAAATAGGGGATGAAATGTTTCGACTGAAGGACAGAACAGGTCGTGATATGTGTCTTGGCATGACCCATGAAGAGATAATGACATGGCTCGCATCAAAGGAGATCAGATCCTACAGGGACCTTCCCCAGGTATGGTACCAGATTCAGACCAAACTTCGTGACGAGGCAAGGCCCAAAAGCGGGATAATGAGAACAAGAGAATTCATTATGAAGGACTCCTACAGCTTTGATCGTGATGAAGAAGGTCTTGAAAGAAACTATCAGCTTCATATCGAGGCTTACAACAGGATATTCACCCGGTGTGGCCTAAGGTTTTACCAGGTTGAATCAGACCCCGGCATGATGGGAGGTGCCACAGCACATGAGTTCATGGCCCCGAGCCCTGCAGGTGAAGATGATGTAGCCCTCTGTGACTCCTGTGGCTATTCAGCTAATGTTGAGCTTGCCCGAAGTATTTCCAAAAAGGTTAATTTTGAAGACTGGCCCTATGAAGAGGTTCACACGCCTGAAAAACGGACGGTTCAGGAGGTATCTGAATTCCTTGGCATAGGCCCTGAATACTTCATAAAAAGCCTTCTCTATATCTCAAACAGTGGCCCTGTTCTTGTACTATTACGGGGTGATCAGGATCTACAGGAGAGAAAATTACAACGTATTATCGGTACTTTCAGAACAGCCTCAAAGGATGAAATAGAAGATATACTTGGTGTTGAGGCAGGGTTTATCGGTCCCCATGGTCATAAGGATATAAGGATAATAGCTGATGAGACCCTGAAAGAAGGGGTATATGTAAGCGGTGCAAACAAAAAGGATTATCATGTTAAAGGCCTGAGACCTGGCACCCACTTTGAAGCCCGGTTCGCTGACCTTCATCTTGCCAGGGAAGGAGACCTCTGTCCACAGTGTAATGCACCTCTCAGGATTGAAAGGGTTATAGAGATAGGAAATATCTTCAAGCTTGGCACAAAATATTCCGAGCCCCTGGGTGCGACCTTTCTTGACAGGGAAGGCAGAGAGAGGCCTATTATTATGGGCAGTTATGGCATCGGACCTGCAAGGATCGCAGCTGCTGCTGTGGAACAGAACCATGATGACAACGGCATAATCTGGCCTTTGAGTATCTCTCCATTCAGTGTGATAATACTACCGCTTAATATGAGCCATGAAGATACCCTTCGTATCTCAGAGGAACTCTACAACAGTCTGCTTGATGAAGGACTGGATGTTCTCATTGACGACAGGGCTGAAAGGGCAGGAGTAAAGTTCAAGGATGCTGACCTCATCGGTATACCCCTGCAGATAATTATCGGAGAAAAAGGGTTAAAGGAAGGGGTTTGCGAGATAAAAATCAGGAAGTCTGGTGAAAGAATAAAGGTACCCACCGGTGATATCCACATAATGGTTAAAGGGAAATTAAAGGAACTGGGTCTCTGATTTTGAGATTATTTCTTTATATTCATTCATTGCTGTCCAAAAAGATTTAGCAAGAAAAAAGAAAGGCAGGGTGCCGAAGAAAAATAATGCCCACACCTTTGAAAATAGAAAAATCCTTCTGAAACAGGAGGTGAAGAGGTGGTTCATCATCCCATTGATGCAATAGGATTTAAATTATAAAAAGACAGGAGTCTTTTCAGCCTTAAGATGATACATAAGGTTGTTGGTGTAAGTCACTGTCGGTATTGCTACATGGGTATTCTTCACCACCTCTTCACCTCTGCAAAGGAGCATCTATGCTTAAACCTCGTCCTGTCATTGAATACAGGTTGGTACAGAGACTAATCCTGTGGATTGTATTATTTTTATGAGGTGCCCTGCCTTGTTAGAATTTTATATTGGACAGGTGTGATATTCATTTGATTTTTATCCTTCTGTTATGTCATAATTGATGAGAGAGTAAAGGATTTTGCAGCTTATGGCCGCAGAAACTTGCCTCTGCGGCTTTTATTTTTAAAAGCAAAAATACGGGAAGGAGGGTTGAGATTGGAGATACAGGTAAACGGAAAAAACATCGATCGTGCTATAAAACTCCTTAAAAGAGAGATTGAAAAGGAGGGTCTTTTCAGGGAGTTGAAAAATAGAAGGCATTATGAGAAACCTTCTGTCAAGAAAAGAAGAAAACAACGTGAGGCTCAGAAGAGAAGAATAAAAACAGCAAGATACAAAAGAAATGCAAGGCATTCCAGATAGCTTTTATTTCTTTAATCCTGCCACAAAAAATTAATCCAACAAGGAGCAAAAATTTATGTCAGTAAGATTTTGTGATTTCAAGATTTCAGAGGATATTATAAACTCTCTCGTAGAGATGGGTTTTGAAGAACCAACACCAATCCAGCAGATTGCTATTCCTCCCGCATTAAAAGGCCTGGATATTATCGGACAGGCACAAACCGGTACCGGAAAGACCGCCGCCTTTGGTATCCCGATAATAGAAGGACTGCTTCCAGGCCGTCATCCCTCTGCCATGGTGCTTGCACCAACAAGGGAGCTTGCCATTCAGATTGCACAGGAACTGAACAGGATTGGAAGGAAAAAAAGGATTCTATCCGTCCCTATCTATGGAGGCCAGTCCATAGAGCGCCAGATACGGGCACTGAAAAAGGGCGTTAATATAGTCGTGGGCACGCCAGGCCGTATAATAGACCACATACACAGAAAGACCCTTAATCTAAAAAACATCAAAATACTCGTTCTTGATGAGGCTGATGAGATGCTGAACATGGGCTTTATCGACGATATTGAGCGGATTATTAACGCCCTTCCCGAGGACAGACAGACCATGCTTTTCTCAGCCACTATGCCGGCACCCATATTAAAAATTGCACGAAAATACATGAAGTCACCGGAAAGGGTCTCTGTAGATTCACAGAAGATAGTTGTGTCCAGCATAAGACAGGTCTTCTACGAAGTGCGTGAGGAGGACAAGATAAAGGCCCTTTCAAGAATTATCGATGTGGAAGACCCTGCCCTTGCCCTTGTATTCTGTCACACAAAAAGAGAGGTAGATGATGTAGCAGGGAAACTACAGCAGATGGGTTATTATGCAGGTGCAATACATGGTGATTACACGCAGGTACGCAGAGAACGAATCATGGATAAATTCAGGAATGGTGATATAGACATTCTGGTGGCCACAGATGTTGCTGCAAGAGGACTTGATGTTACAGGTGTGAGTCATGTTATCAATTTCAGCATACCTCAGAACCCGGATAGCTATGTACATCGTATAGGCAGAACAGGAAGGGCGGGCAAGTCAGGCATTGCCATAACCTTTGTTACACCAAGAGAATACAGAAACCTCAGACAGATAGAACGTACTGCAAGAACAAGGATTCTCAAGGCGGAACTTCCCTCAAGAGATGAGGTAATAAAGGTCAGACAGAAGGAGATACTTGATGAAATAGAATATGCAATCAACAACAGAGACTATGAAGACAAGCTCTCACTCATTGAACAACTTTGCGAAAGATTTTCCTTAAAAGAGATCGCTGCATCAGCACTCCAGATCGCCTTTGCCTATGCCGGGGTAGAAGAGATTGAGGATATCTCCCATAAAATTCTGAACTCCAGAGAGGATTATACTCGACTATTTCTATCAATTGGTAAAAAGGATGGAATTACCCCATCTGATATAATAAGAATGTTTTCCAGGATCCCTGACTTTGATGCCAGAAAGGTGGGCAACATAACAATACTGGAGAAATTCAGCTTCGTAGAGGTACAGTCGGACCTGACGGAAAGGATCATAAAAGAGCTGAAAAACTCCATAATACATGGCAGACGTTTATTTATAGACAGGGCAAAGGAGAAACGTCTGTAATTCCTTTCCCATATCGCCGATAAAAATGTGCACCCTATAGGCTGTGGCAGGACACTTGTTCATATTGCTCAGATATCTTCCATTCGAACATTGCCTGCTGCAAGCCCTGGTTACAATACAGGATATATCTTGGATAGTACCATCAGATTATCCTTGTTTACCTAAATAATGCCTATCTATCCGATAGTTAAATCATAGAACTACCAACAATCATCAAGATCTCATTTTTCTCTTGACTCAGTACCATGCTACAGGGTCTATACTATGTACAGAAAGTCCAGAATGAAAGGAGGTGTTTGTAATGACAGGAAAGAGAAAGATCGAGGTCTTCACTGCTGGCTGTCCTGTGTGTGATGAAACAGTAAAGCAGATCAAAGAGGCAGCCTGTCCATCCTGTGATATATCAGTGCTGAACCTGAAAGACCCTGAGGCGGCAGAGAGGGCAAAGTCACTGGGAATACGTTCCGTGCCTGCTGTGGTGATTGACGGCAAACTGGCTGACTGCTGCTCAGGCCGTGGTGTGGATATTGAAAAACTTAAAGACGCAGGACTTGGCAAGCCACTTTAAGATGCGGAAGGAAGGCGTTACCTAAACTGACGCCTTCCTCTTATTAATATTTATCGGCAGACTAAGGGGGTATACTATCTTTTTGATGTTGTTAGACTTTACCTTTCTGTAGGATGACCATTGGTTTACGAATTATTCTAACATCAGAAACAACAATATATAAAAGTTCATTCGGACCAGCAGATAACACTGACGCCCGGAAATATCAAAGATTGATTAGTAGTACTTTGGTTATAATAGAAAAAGGAGGTTAAATATGTCCTTTCTTACAACCGGACAGCTTGCCAGAGAGACAGGTGTAAACATAGAAACCATAAGGTATTATGAAAAAAGGGGGCTTTTACCAAAGGTGCCAAGGAAGGCCTCAGGCTACAGACTCTGGCCTGAAGAAATGGTGAGAAGACTTCGCTTCATCAGGCATGCCCAGGAACTTGGCTTTTCCCTCAGGGAGATTGCCGAGCTTCTGTCACTCAGGACAGACCAGAACACCTCCTGTTACGAGATAAAAAAGATTGCCGATGAAAAGATCACTGATATAGATAAAAAGATCCGAGCGCTTCAGAGAATAAAAAAAGCCCTCAAAAAACTCTCAAAGACATGTCCTGGCAATGGACCTGTATCTGATTGCCCTATCCTTGAGGCAATGGAGAAGGATTGAGAAATCCAGTGGTCTCAAAAACATTCCTGCTGAACATTGGTGTTTAGGATACTTTCAAGGTTCTTCATAATTTTTTCACAATTATTGGTTATGCTTTACTTTAACGCTCAAAAGGATGCCTTCGGGGAAAATGTTCTGATGATTATAAACAGTATTCTGAGACCCTCCCGTTAGGGTCTCTTCTGAACCACTTTTTATTGTTCTTGATCAAGCTGATGATATTCAACACTTCACTATATGCATATATGGTAACTAAATTTTAACATAATGTCATTTTTAAGATAGAATCAGGATCTGGTATGGCATCAGATTTTTGCCTCCTAACCTTCAAGTGTATATGCCCGGGACTTAATGCTTGACAGGAAGAATCTTATTGGATATAATATGAGTAATCACTCATATGAGCAAAGACTAATATAAATGAACACACAGATTGACAATATAGCCAGGGTTTTGAAGGTCTTAGGGGAGCCTAACCGACTCGGAATAGTTTTTGCCATTGGAAAGGGATCCCGCGCGGTAACAGAAATAATAAAACTTACAGGGCTTTCCCAAACACTTGTCTCTTTCCATCTAAGGGTACTAAGAGAGGCGGATATTGTCGTGACAAGGCGAGATGGGCCATTCATATTTTATAGTCTAAAAAATCCTGAACTGATTGATATACTGAATGTTCTGCACAGCATAGCTCAAAGCAGAGAAACAGGTGAAACATCTTCTCCTCTGCTTGTCTCAGTCGAAATGGCTGGGAAAGGAGGTAAATAGTATGTGGTATGGTCCTGGTTATGGCCCACCTTACTGGTTTGAGATGAAATAGAACTTTTATCCAAAGGGGGTGATAATATGAATGAAAGCAGAATTAATGATATCCTTGCTCATCTTGATCCTTCCATAAAAAAGGAACTATTGAATAGTCTTGTAAATATGCTTCTTGAAGACCTCTCTGAGACAGAAAAAAAGGAACTCCTGCACAAGGTCGCTTCAGGTGACAAAAGAAACCGTCAGGTGATTGAAATGGTTGAACACTGAATAAAAGAGTGTACGGATTCAGGTGTGAATCCAATAGAGATGAGCAAGGAGGTCATGTCAGCAATAAGCCACTCCTATGAACTGGCCACCTATTCCACTCCTGAGTTGAGGGCTTTATTTAATGACTGGCTTACGGAAATAGAGAATGAGATAATGGATTTCCTGAAAAATCGAGAGAGGGTGGATCCTGACGAAGTAGCAGAGCATCTGAGAGTAGGCCGTGAGAGTGCAATCTTCATACTCAGCAAACTTGCACGGGAAGGAAAGATCAACATGCAGGCATCGGGTTTTTAAAAGGAGGTAAAATTGTCAGACAAAAAGGAAATAGAAAAAAACTCAAGTTGTTGACCCTCAACTCAACCTGCCAGTGAGCAGGAAAATAAAAGTCAGGAGTCAGGAGTCAGAAGTCAGAAGTTAACAGTCAGGAGTCAACAGTCAACGGTCAGAAGGGAGACCGAAAACTGCATGGTCTGTGGAGGGAAGCTTGAGTATCTTGAAAGCTCCCACACCATGAAATGCATCTACTGTGGCAGAGTAGAGGAAGGTCATATTACCTGTCCAGAAGGTCATTACATCTGTGACTACTGCCATAACCAGGATGCAATGAGGATTATTGAAGAGGTTGTCTTTCAGAGCACCTCAAGGGACCCGATGGAGATTGCCGAATTGATGATGTCCTTCCCCGGGCTTCCCATGCTCGGTTGCCATCATGCATATATTGCAGGTGGTGCACTCATGGCTGCCATAAAAAATGAGGCTTCAAGAGGGATAACCAATGAGGATATAAAGGAAGTCTTTAGAAGGACCAAAAAACAGGCCCATGGTGGTTTCTGTGGGCTAACAGGTGTCTGTGGTGTAGTGCCTGCAATTGGTGCTGTCTTTGCTGTATTGACTGGCTCAAAGTGTGGAACTGACAGTGAGCAGCGAATCACGATGGAGGCCACTGCAAGACTTGGCCGTGCAATCGCTGAACTAACAGGTCCCAGTTGCTGCAAGGCATATGTGAGAACCTCTCTTGAGGTAGCTATAAAATATCTCAAGGAGTCTCTTGGCATTGAACTTCCCTTGAGCAGTGTATCATCCTGTATTTACTCTGCAAGACATCCCCATGGTTGTAGAGAGTTAAACTGTCCTTATTTCAGTAAAACTGCCGCTGATGTGAATAAGCCTGCTAATACAAATGTTACGACCAACGGGCACTCAATCAGAGATTTTTCATCTAAAGAGGATGCTATGAACTTTCTTTTGCAGAAATCACTTGAATTTGGAGCTGAGAAGGCAAAAATAATAGATACAGACACTGTTGTTGTAGAAGAATGGGTAAGATGGAAGTGCCAGTATGGCTGTCCCCTTTATGATAAGGATGCCTTCCATCCCCCCTGTGCACCTGATGCAGAAAGCACGAAAAAAGTATTAAAGGAATATAGCAAAGCAATTCTCATTAATGGACCAAAGGGAAAAGCTCTTTCAGAGGTTGCTGTGAGGCTTGAAGACATTGCCTATCATATGGGCTATTACAAGGCCTTTGCTCTTACAGCGCTATCATCAGGTCTTTCAGGTGTAACCTGACCATCTGGTGAAAAAGATACCCAGGATGGGGCTCAGAGGAAGACGGAAAAGAAAAAGAGAATCAGACCACTTATGGAGGCCTGCGGCATTGATGTCTTCAAGACTGCAAGGGCTAATGGATTTGTAATAGATACAAGACAGAAAACATATGGCAGGTGGAATTATTTTGCCATGCTTCTTATAGAGTAACGGCCCTTTTGATTTAATAACGCTAAAATTTTAACTCCATATTGTTTTTCAAGATATTTTTAATTTACACTTAAAATTCAAAAGAACAAAAATGATTTGTGGAATAAGGATTTGACTTCAGAACACTATCTGTGTTACGATTGAACATATATGCAACTATGATAAATGAGGATTTTACCTATGCCCAAGAAAAAACATGAAGAATATACCTGCGAGGTTGACTTCTTCGACCCAAAGAGGGTTGCCTCTGTCAAAAAGAAGATGAAACCA
>JAADHP010000156.1 GCA_013151785.1 Nitrospirota bacterium
ACTACAAGCACCTTTATCTCCGGTACTCTTGATGCAAAACTTACAGATAAGATAACAGGTTATCTCACATATAGTATCGACTGGATCAGCACTGATACAGAATCTTATTCATCAAAGGGAGCAACCCTGATTCTCAACTACAGACCGGGAAGGTTATTCAATATAAGTGGCAACTTCAGCATCAGAAATGTTCGTAATGATACCACAACCTCTGAAGGGACTTCCATAAGCTGGCGTCCTGTCAGAAAGATAAAGCTTGATATTTCATATCTCCATTCGAAGATAGAGCCAGGTCCAACCACTATTGATTCCTATTCAGGCTCTGGTACATGGTACATAACAAGGTTTCTTGATTTCAGGTTGTCCTATGGGTACAACAAAACTGTAAACAGCAATGTAAAAGAGAGCTATAATGTGAGATTCTTGCTAAATGGAAGAATATAAATGGTATAGGATATAATAATTTGACTTTAAAGGAGCAAGAGATATGAAGGAAGATAAGAGCATTTTTCCACAGGCTTTGCGAAACAGGCTTTGTCTTTCAATTATCCTGTCAATACTGATATTGTCAGCTGGTTGTGCTGGTGAGAAAAACATAAAGTTTTACAGAAGTGACGAGATAAAAGGAATTGAGAGAGTGGCTGTTTTACCCTTTGAAAATCTTTCCTCTGAAAAGGAAGCCGCCAAGCGGATAAGACGTACTGTAATCGCAGAGCTTTTATCAAGAGGTGTTGATGTAATAGAACCGGGTGAGGTAACCAGGGTGCTGAGGGAACTGGAGATAAGATCTCCCACTGCTCTTTCTATTGAAGATATCCAGAAGACAGGGAAGAAGCTAAAAGTTGATGCCCTTATAACAGGTTCGGTGATTGCATATAGAATCAGCAGGGGTATAAATGTTTCATATCCTGAGGTTACCATCCAGTTGATGCTGATCGATACAGAAACAGGTAATATCCTCTGGTCTGTGTGGAATACAGAAGGAGGTCCTGACTTCTGGGTAAGGCATTTTGGTACCGAAGGTAAAAGCCTCAGTGAGACTGCCAGAGATGTGGTTAAGAAGGCTTTTGATACTTTATTCTAAAATTTCAGATAAAGGAGAGAAGCTATGAGTATATTGAGGTGTTATCAGAGATATCTGGTTTTTTTATTATTCTTATTCAGTATTATAACCGGTGGATGTGCGAGTACAACCACTGGCACATTCCATATCAATGAAAATGTCGATTTCAGCTATATCAAAAGGGTGGCGGTTCTTCCTTTTGAAAATCTTACTGATGACAGAAGCGCTGCTGAGGTGATAAGACAACTGGTCATAAGTGAACTCCTTGCATCCGGACTTGTTGATGTGGTTTACACAGGTGACGTGATGGCAGCACTGAAAAGACAGAATATCAAGGACGTTACATCGCTTGATACGAGGCAGATAAGGGCACTTGGCAAGGACCTCAAGGTGCAGGCTGTCATAGTAGGTACAGTTGAAAAGTATGGCGAAGTACGGATGGGGACCATCACTGCTCCCGAGGTTACCATAACCCTTATGATGGCAGAGACTGATGCAGGAAGCATTATCTGGTCGGTTACAAAAACCCGTGGTGGAGCAGGGTTCATGGCAAGACACTTCGGGGCACGGCCTGAGACCCTTAGCGAGACAGCATTGAAAGTGGTCAGGGATGCCGTTCAGACACTATATGCATATTAAGTTTATCAGGTTTGTAGGGTTTATTGAGTTAATTAGCGTTTGTTGCGTTTATCAGGCATGTTTGGTTTATTTTTTAATTCATTGAGTTTAACTGGTACCCAACTCCAGTGATAAAGTTTATAGCAGTGCTATGGTAGAGTCTTATACATCATTCTCGACGTGCATCCATGCACGTCTCCGAGGGAATTTTGCGATTCCGGGGTCCCCAAAAATCCCTGATTTTTGGGGCTGTCCCCCTGCAGGTGAATCTTATGCAAAATTCAAAACCGTTCAGACTCTACCATACCACTGCTTTCAGTTATTCGTTGTTATTCTTACAGATGGATTTGGGCTGGTAGTTGATCTGAATATTTTGTCATTCTGAAATGGCAAGGCGTTTGGGAAACTCAGAAAAAATCTTTAATTGTTATGAAAGATGATTGAGAGACATAAAAAGTAAAGCAATGAAGAAGAGTTCATCGGTATATATAGTGTTCATTATTATCGCAGTAATAGCGATGGGATCAATATTCGCAACTGCCCAGGAGTACATCGAGTATATTGTAAAGAAGGGAGATACTCAATGGGATATAGCAGAGAAGACACTCAAGGACCCCTTTGACTGGCCAAAGGTATGGATAGTAAATCCTGAGATAAAGAATCCTGACCTGCTCTATCCTGGGCAGAAGATAAGGATCCCCCTCAGCCTTGCCAAGGAGAGTATAAAAAGGAAGGTGCTCGAGGGGAAAAGAGCAGAAAAACAGGTAACGATATCCGTGCCGGAGTCGGGAGAGAGCATCAATGCGAAGCATACTCAGGAACAAGAGTATTATACGCTACAGCTCGGAAGCTTCCCTGCTCTTGATGCTGCAGGCAGGGTATATGACAGAGCGGTTAGGACGCTTGATAAGGATTCCCTCGATTATCTCAGGATAGAGGTGGTGAAGGGTTATCATACCGTGAGAATTGGCAGATTTGAAAAGCACAGTGATGCAAGAAGGCTTCTTGCTCGTATCAAGAGGATATTTCCAGGGACAATTATTCTCAAGGCATACATAAAGAAGGAGAGAATAAAAAGATTATACTCGGCAATGCCCGGAGAGTATGAGAAAAAGGAGAAGCTAACGGCTGAGGTGACTCAACCTGTGAAAGAAAAAAAGAAAGAGATGAAAAAAAAGGTGCCATCCCGAAAAGCAGAGGTTGTTAAAAGGCCAATTGTGGGACCAAGGACAAAGGAGGGGTTGATACCATTAAATATTCCCTTTGAGACAATCAAGAGGAGCTTTGAGGAAAAAGAAAAGGCCGAGTTGAGAAAGAAGAGGGAGTTGTTAGGAAGGCGCGAAAAAGAGCGTCCGCCAACACCTGTAACTGGAAAGGACGAGATTACGAAGGAAGGACTTACTGCCTTTAATGTCATGATAAAAGAAGAGGCAGGTGCCGAGTATAATCTTTTTA
>JAADHP010000260.1 GCA_013151785.1 Nitrospirota bacterium
GGTCTCTTTGTGGTTAAAGCTTTTGTATATATCGTATTTATGACAACTCATGCAATACCTGCGTTCACTTTCATATATCCTGCCCCCTCTAACTGGTTGGACTGAATGATAACCATGACAGTCTGTACACACAACCACTTTACCATGCTGTTCCTGTTTAAATAGCTGGGAATGTATCTTCCTGTTTCTTATCTCTTCCTCACCATGGCAATCCCTGCATATGAATGCAAGTCTGATTCTGTATTGTTCTTTGGTTCTGAACCTTCTCTTCGGATGACTTTTATCTGTAAACTCCCTGTGACAGTCACTACATGATAGTCTTGCATGAACAGATGTAGCGAAATCCTCTTTCTTTATCTTGACTGATAGTTTTGTTCCATCCTCGAATTCTATGTATTGATTATTACGGCAGTGACATTCCAGACAGCTATTACTACTGTCAGGATATGCAAAAGACACGTTTACTAACATGGTTAATACTACTAATATAAAAACTATCATGAATATTCCCCATTAAAAAGCCAGGAGGGGGCAGTTCAAAGCACCCCCTTCTGTTTAATGAGTCTCCTGTTCAAATTCTGGTTCCTGTCTTATTACAGGCATCCTGCTCACTATCCATCGGAAGATAAGGATATGAATTACAGTGATAGTCAGAACTACCATGACCTCCTTCCAGGGAGGTATGATATGGTGAAGATGCTCGGGTAATTTCCAGTTGAAGGCAATAATTGATACATTTAATCTGTTTACAAGGATACCCAGTATTGAATAGAAGGCTCCAATTCTGACTACCGTTGCATTGCCCAGTTTTACACCCCAGGTAATGATAAGGGCAGGCAAAAGCACAAAACCCAGGATCTCGACAAGAAACCACTTTCCATAACCCGTGTTCAGAAGTGCCCAGTTATCATCATGAGCAACTCCAACAAGTTTTAAGGCAAAATACACAAACATACCTATAGCTGCCCCTTTGCCAAGTCCGATAGTAAGCCTGTCAAGATTATCAAGAAAATATCCATCCGCACTGTGTCTCAAGAAACGGGCACAGAGTGCACTGACAGCAATAACCATTACAAGCGCTGCATAGATACTTGATGCAAGGAAGAAGTGTGGTATATAGGTTGAATACCACAGGGGATGTAATTTACCAGGAGCAAGAAGGAAAAGGGCTCCAAGTGCTGACTGATGGAGTGTTGACAGTATGATTCCTGCAATGGTCATGGCAATGGTAATCATGGTGGCCCATCTACGCACCCTTCTTGATCTCAACCACTCAAGTATGGCAGGGCTGAACTCCAGGAACTGTACTGTCAGATATGTAGCAACATGCCAGGCAACCAGAAAGAGCACAGATGCTGTACCAAAGCCAACAAACATGGGATAATAGATCCTCCAGGGCCTTCCCAGGTCAATAAGAAGATAAACAACAGCGAAAAGATAGCCCATAAAACCTGTAAGCACACCAAGCCTTACAAGGGGTTTATAGTCCTTGAACCCGAAGATATAATAGGCTGTAGCCATCACAAAACCTGTAGCTGAAAGAGGAACCCCTCCAAAGAGTCCCCATCCAAGGAACAGCCCCCAGGGATAGTCATTGGAGGCATGGGTAACCTCTACCAGCCCATGCATGAATCTCAGGGCAATAATTGGAATCCCTATACTTAATATTACTGCTGCCAGTATATTAAAGGGTGTAATCAGGCTCCTGACATATTCAGGCCAGCTCATGCCCATCAGGAGCTTATCAAGAAACCATGAACGGAAACTCTCAGGTCTTTCAAGGGTCTCATTATGATTCATCGCTACCCTCCTTCCTTTCATATTTTTCTTTATTGGCATTAGACCTGTGTTTTACTGCTGCATAAGCCATCCCGAAGAGCGCAGGCCAGACAGTGAATACCACAGGCACTGCTGAGAAAGCCCTTAACCCTGGTAATCAGTGGAACCTCGGGCAAATCTGTTGGAAAACCCACATCTTCAAAGGGCACGCCTGATATATATAACCAGCTTGTACCACCAACCTCATGTTCTCCATAGATATGATCTATATACCGTGAGGGATTTCTTAAAATCTTCTTCCTCTTCCTGGCAAGCCTTATCAGATCCTCACGTCTTCCAAAGGTCAGGGTACCTGTAGGGCAGGCCTCTGCACATGCAGGAATCTTGTTGTTCTTGATCCGGGGATAACAAAAGATACACTTCATGATACGGGGCTCAAAGGCACTTTCATAATCATAGGCAGGTATATAGAAGGGACAGGCAATCATGCAGTAGCGGCACCCAAAACACCTGTCCACATTATACAATACAGCACCTTCGGGTGTCTTTGTGTAGGCATGAATGGGACAGGCAGAGAAACAGGCTGGCTCGTTGCAGTGGTTACACTGAATCTTTCTGTAGACAGGGCCTCCACTGTAACCTTCTATATCGTAACGGTTCACCACTGTATAGGCCTTTGCAGTGGGTCTTCTCAACTCTTCAAAAACAGTGGCATCGTCAAAGGGTAGATCAGGCTCTGGCAGGTTATTTACCTTATTGCATGCCCTCTCACAGCTCCTGCAACCAACACACAGTGTCAGGTCAACCAGCATACCATAACTGTTTCTGTATCCCCTGATCTCCTTGTAGCCAGAGGCTGCACTGCTGGTGCCCAGTATAATGGAACCCGTAGCAACAGAGAGAGTTTTCAGAAAATCTCTCCTGCTAAAGGGTTCTTTCAGAATCAGGTCTTTTTCTTTTTTCTCCTTACTCATTGAAGACCCTCCTTTACTCGGATTTTATTTTCCTTGCATGACAGATCTGTGTACAGCCCTTTGGGTCCTCGCCTATCATTCCCATTCCTTTATGACACTGAAAACACTTCCTGTGATAGGCAACCTTGAGGCCAGGCATCCCTGGATTTGAGGGGTCATATTTACCATGGCAGTTATCACAATTCATGAAGGTACTGGAGAGAGACTTCTTGAAGATGCTATCATCAAGTCCATGACAATTCTTGCACAGGTCTGCATTGCTGGGATGTTCATGGTGACAGACTACACAACGTTCAGCAATCATACTGTGTGTGGCATGATCGAACCTGACAGGTTCATATATATTAGAAATACTATCAAGCACTGTTATTTCGGGAATCTTTAAACCTGATGCAAAAACAACCATATTAGCTGTAGCAATAATTAGAATTACCACAAAAATAATAGTTCTCCTCATCACCAAAACCTCCTTTTAGGTATAAGGTCACCACAGAGAATTTTGTACTCTCCACCTGTGATGACCTTTGCTTCTATCTCTTTTCCCTGGTATCATCTTCAGCCTTCTTCTCCTTCTTTTCTCTGCGTCCTGCAAAATAGGCCTCCATGGGTCTCCACCCCAGTGTAGAACTCACACCTGCAAGATTCAAAAGAGCACCTATGGCTGCATAGAGTATGGCAAAAAAGAACCCCACTGGTAACATTACAATATAGGCAAGACCTATAAATGGCGCAGCAACTACCTTGCCCATGGTCTTTAATACCTGTTTCAAACCTGTCTGTCTTATATAGGCAATGTCCTCCTTCAATGCCTTCCTCAGACCATGAAAAGGCTCAGGCTGGAGTAATTCCCAGATGATTATAAATGCACCAATCGAAGCTATCGCTATCAGATATTCAACACTCTTAATATGGGTTATGAAATCTACAAGTGTGTTCATATTACTTACCTCCTTTCTTTCAGGATTTCAGTTAAACAGATTATTTCTTTCTTTTGCCTTTTTTCTTTCTGCCAAGCAGGTACGATTCTGTTGGTCTCCATCCATAGGAGATGCTCTTGCCAATAACGTTTATAAGCCCTCCGATAAGTCTTTCACTTACCAA
>JAADHP010000017.1 GCA_013151785.1 Nitrospirota bacterium
GCACCCACAATCTCATCAACAACTGCCGCCTTCTTCATTGCCATGGCAAGGCTTGCACCAATAAGCCCCACACCTATAATGGTAACCCGTTTAAACCTCAACGCTGACATTTTTTTCTCATACCTCTCTGCCAACAGCCTCTGCAATAGGCTTTATCTGTTCCATGAGATCCTTAAATAATGATGGCTTCAGAGACTGCTCACCATCAGAGAGTGCCTCTTCAGGATTCGTATGCACCTCTATGAGAAGTCCGTCAGCACCTGCTGCCACTGCTGCCCTTGCCATGGGTATAACAAGGTTCCATTTGCCCACACCATGACTTGGATCAACCACTACAGGCAGATGGGTTAACTCCTTCAGAAGAGGCACTGCAGAAAGATCAAGGGTATTTCTTGTGGCTGTCTCAAAGGTCCTTATGCCTCGCTCACAGAGTATTACATTCTCATTCCCCTTTGATAGTATATACTCGGCTGCCATAAGCCATTCTTTTATGGTTGCTGAAAGTCCTCTCTTAAGAAGTACAGGTTTATCACACTGACCCACCTCCAGGAGGAGTCTGAAATTCTGCATATTCCTGGCACCTATCTGAATAATATCTGAGTATTCTAAAACTAACTCCATATCCCGAGGGTCCATAATCTCTGTAACCACAGGAAGCCCTGTAATCTGCCGTGCTTCTGCAAGTATCTTCAAACCCTCAACACCAAGGCCCTGAAAGCTATAGGGAGATGTGCGGGGCTTAAATGCACCACCTCTGAGAAAGCTTGCGCCTGCCTCTTTTACCTTCTCTGCAATACTCATTAATATGGTTTTGTTCTCCACGGCACAGGGCCCTGCAATAACCACCACTTTCTTACCGCCAATCTCCCGGTCCTTTACTTTAATTACCGTCTGCTCCTTCTTGAATTCCCTGCTCGCCAGCTTATAAGGTTTAATTATCCTTGTAACACTTTCAACAGACTCAATAGCCCTTATTGCGTTTTCTTCATCCTCTGAAATCCTGGACGTATCTCCAATTACTCCTATAATGGTTCGTTCTGTACCCTTGGAGACATGGGCCTTTAGTCCCTTACCTTCTAATTTTTTCACCACATGCCGGATATCATCCTCTGTGGCTTCTGGTTTTAGAACGATTATATCCATAACAAAATCCTCCTGTTTTATTCAAAGGAATTAAATAATCGGGACAACAATCTGGTGCTGTAGTGCGATTTTCAATCTTCAGAATTCAATTTCTCAGCTCTTCTTCAAGGGTCTTTATGAAGGTCCTGTTTTCTTCTGGCAGCCCAATGGTTACCCTTATGGTATCCCTGCCCATTGGTCTTACAATAACACCCTTTTTCAGCAAACCTTCATAGAGTTCTACGGCATCAGGCTTTTCGAGACCTGTTATATAAATAAAATTAGCCTCAGTGGGAACATATTTGATACCCAGTCTCTCAAATTCTTTATATAAGTATTCCTTGCCTTCATGATTTATCTTCAGTGTCCTCTGTAAATGTTCTTCATCATCCATGGCTGATAAAGCTGCAACCTGGGCAAGGATATTTGTGTTGAAAGGTTCACGGAGCTTATTCATTTCAGCCACTATCTCTGGTCGAGCAATTCCATAACCAATCCTGAGCCCTGCCAGGCCATAGGCCTTTGAAAATGTCCTTAATATTAGTATCTCTCTGCCCTCTTTGAGATACCTCATTGTATCAGGATAGTCAGAGTGTTCTACATACTCATAATATGCCTCATCCACAATAACAAGGATACCTTCTGGAACCCTCTCCATAAATGCGTCAAATTCCTCTTTATAATTAATCGTGCCTGTGGGGTTGTTCGGGTTGGCAATGAATATTATCCTTGTATCATCAGCTATTGCATCCGCCATGGCTTGGAGGTCATGACGATAATCCTTTAAAGGAACCTTTATAGAACGGGCACCAATAGATTGCACTGCCATTGGATAGACAACAAAGGATGGTTCTGCCATAATGGCACTGTCTGATGGGGTCATAAAGGTTCTCACCGCAATATCAAGCAATTCATTGGACCCATTGCCAAGAATCAGGTGGTCTTCTGAAACACCAAGCTTCTCTGTTAATCTCTGTTTTAAATAATACCCTCCTCCATCAGGATAACGGTTCAGTTTTATAAGATGTCCTTTTATTGCCTCCAGTGCCTTCTTTGAAGGACCAAGGGGATTTTCATTAGAGGCAAGCTTTATCGCTTCCTTTATGCCCAACTCCCTTTCAAGCTCCTCCACAGGCTTGCCTGGCACATAAGGTCTGATCGCCTGGACATATGCCGGGGGTTTTATCATAGCTCCTCAACTCCTTTATTCATCACATCAGATTTTGGATAAGAGCCGAGCACCTTGAGAAAGATGCAATACTTTTCTATCTCTTTCAATGCCTTCATTACCTTCTTCTCCTCAATATGTCCCTCCAGGTCAATAAAGAAGATATACTCCCATGCCTTGCGTTTTGAGGGACGCGATTCTATCTTCGTAAGATTAATCTTCTCTTTGTAAAAGGGTGTGAGCACCTCAAAAAGCGCACCAGGTTTATCCTTTATGGACAGCATGATAGAGGTCTTGTCATTACCTGTGGGTGGCGGAAATTCATGAGAAACAACAAGGAACCGTGTATAGTTGTTTTTGTTGTCTTCTATACTCCTTTTTATAAATTTAAGATCATACATCTTTGCTGCCAGATCACTTGCAATGGCAGCACCTTCAGGGTCTTTTGCTGCAAGTTCCGCAGCCCTGGCAGTGCTTGAGGTATCAACTATCTTCACATCGGGCAGATTCCTTTCAAGCCAGCGTCTGCACTGTGCAATTGCCTGGGGATGAGAATAAATCTTTTTTACCTTCTTTATATCACCGCTTTTAGAAAGAAGGTTATGAGTGATCTCAAGCATTATCTCTGCTGATACTTTCAAATCCACATCCATGAACATATCAAGGGTATAGCTGACCACTCCTTCATTGGAGTTCTCAATGGGTACCACTCCGTAATCCGCAACCCCCTCCACCACTGCCTCAAAAACATCCTTTATGCTCTCCACAGGAATGATCCGCGCAAAAGAGCCAAAGTGACGCTGTGCTGCCAGATGGGTAAATGTTGCCAGGGGCCCCAGACATGCCACCTTAAGAGGCTCTTCAAGTGACAGCGAAGCAGACATTATCTCCCGGAAAATTATCCTGAGGGCATCATTGGGGAATGGGCCTGTGTTGAGTCTTTTAAGCCGCTCTAATATCTCATGTTCTCTGTGTGGCACATAGAATCTTTCCTCAGAGCCCCTTTTGATATCTGCAATCTTCAGGACTACCCGTGCCCTTCGGTTCAAGAGTTTAAGAATCTGCTCATCAATACGGTCGATCTGCTCACGAAGGTCTTTTAGCTTTTTAGTTTTATTCTTAGAATGAGACATTGCTGCATCTCCAACATATCAGTTTAATGCTAACTCTAACAGATTTATACGGGTTTTTTCAACTTTTCAAGAGCATTCGTAATTCTGCCGATAAACTCGTTTGGTCAGCTTTGTGGACAGGTGGAGCCACATTTAGCTGTAAGGATAAGGAAGAACTGCTTTGAACTTTATAGTCAATTTTTCTGTCTCTTCCCTGCCTCAAGCAGTGCCTCAACAGGCTTGAGTCCATAGGGGCTTCCTTCCTCAATTGCTGTGAGCACTGTGCCACCACCTGTAAAGAAGTAGTAGTTTGCATCATCCATAACAGAGAGATAAAGCCCTGGACAGAGGTTCTTGAACTCCTGCAGGGTATCTCCACCACCATACATCTTCATGGCCTCTCTGTTTTTATCAATAGCATGGTCAAGGGCCTGCGAGCCAGCCACAAAATGTGGGGTAAAGCCCATCACGGCATTTGTAAAGATGGTTCTTGCACTTTCTATGGCCTTTTTAACCCTGGGCTCTTCAAAGGATTTGGGGTCGATATCAAGAATATAGTTGTATGAGGCACCTTCTTTGAAGTCCCTGATGCATATTGTTCTGTATTTACCCGAGATGCGACCCTCTAATGTATCGGATTCAACAATGTAGGGAAGCTCAACAATCTTGGAATACCTTGCGTCTTTTTCCACAAGTTTCTTTGCAAGAGAGATGTCCTCCTCTGAGACACCTTTGATTCTTATATCGTATTTTGCACAGAGAAAGGTGTTGTAGATGACCCCACCAAGTATAAGGAAATCCACCTTTTCATAGATTGCATTAAGAGGCCCGATCTTTGTATCGTACTTTGCACCTGCTACAACAGCAAGAAATGGTCTTTCAGGTTCAAGGACCCTGTGGAGGTTTATAATTTCTTCCTGGAGAAGAAATCCTGCATAGGAAGGTAGGTATCTGGTGATATCATATGTTGATGCATGAGGCTGCCACGAACCAAAGGCATCGTTAACATATAAATCAGCAAGACCTGCAAGCTGCAGAGTGAATCTCTCTCTTCTTTCGTCCTTTGCCTCTTCACCCTGGAACCACCTTGTATTGGGCAGATATATTCCTCCAATCTTACGAGCCCTGAGGTCTTTGATTGCAAGGTTAATTGAGGTGTCTATGCCTGCAATACCCTTACCCTCTTCAACAGGAAAATCTGCAAGATGAATCCTTGTATGGAGCTTGTGCTCAAGGTAACGCACAATGGGTTCAACAGATTCCTCTCTCCGGCACCTGATCTCGCCTGTTTTTTTATCACGGGGACGACCCACATGGGTCATCATAATGGGTCTCCCCCCTCTTTCTACTATATGAAACAGGGTGCCTATGGTTCTGTCTATCCTGAAGGGGTCTCGAATGATCCCGTCTTTTACAACATTATGATCGAATCTAATAAGAACTACCTTACCCTCCAGAGAGGCATCCTGTATAAGAGGGAGGTCAGGATGTAAGCTTTGCTCTTCCATAATTACACCTCCAGAATAAATGTTTCACCATTGTGGTGAGTGTTACTACATAATATTATTGGTGTCCAAAACAAATTGATAAGACGTGGATAAGGCGGAGTACCGAAGAAAAATAAGGCCCACACCTTTGTCCACAGTAAGCAGTAAGAAGGCTCCCGGAAAAATCGCAGATTTTTTCCGGGCAGAGAGGTGGTTCATCATCCCATTGATGCAATGGGATTTAAAATTATAAAAAACAGGAGTCTTTTCAACCTTCTGATGATACACAAGGTTGCTGGTGTAAGTTACTGTCGGTATTGCTACATGGGCATTCTTCACCACCTCTTCACCTCTGCAAAGGAGCATCTGTGCCTGACCTTGCCCTGCCATTGAATACAGGTTGGTACAGGGGCTAATCCTGTGGATTGCCTTATTTTTATGAGGTGCTCCGCCTTGTTTCTATGCTTGTTTCTATGCATTTTGGACAGATATGATCAAACTTTAAAAGGCAAAGGCATCCTTAATATGCTCCACCACATAGTAACCTTCTTTGACCCTGAGCCCTATTACATCAAATCTTACTGGTATGTCGTGGAGTTTATGCTTCTTGAGATATAACAGGGCAAGCCTTTTTATCCTTTGTTGTTTCTGCCAGTTAACAGATTCCTCAGGTGCTATACAGGTGTCCCCCTTTCTTGTTTTAACCTCAATGAATACTATCTGGTTGCCATCTTTTGCAATTATGTCTATCTCTCCAAGGGCTGTGCGATAGTTGCAGGCCAGTATGCGGTATCCGTTCTTTTTTAAAAATCTTGCAGCAAACCTTTCCCCCTCTTTACCCATTTTCTTCCTCATACTCATATATTACAAAAAAACACAATAAAATTGTAGAGGCTTTAAATCCTTGACCTTAGCTGTTTGTTTTTTTTATACTAACTCACTAAAATGATATCCTGTTAAGGGTATTTCTCCTTGCTCTCTTTTAGAGGGCTAAAGATCCATAAGGAGGTATAGATGAACTATTACGAGAATTTTGTGTTAATTGAGCCTTCCCTGCCAGATGAGGAGATTGATCAGGTATCAAACAAAATCCAGGAGCAGATAAAAAAAGAAGGGGGCGAGATAATCAGAGAAGACCGCTGGGGACGAAGGAAATTGGCCTATGAACTGAACAAAAGAACTCAGGGCTATTATATCCTTTATACCTTCAAGGCCCCACCAGAGATAGTAAAGAAGATGGAGACATTTTATAAGGTATTTGATCCTGTCTTTAAATTCATGATAATCAAACTGCGGAAAAAAGAGATTGAAGCTCTCCAGGAACAGCTAAAAGGAACAACCACTGAAAAGGAAGCATAAAGGAGCACTCTAATGTTTAACAGGGTTATATTTGTGGGAAATCTTACCAGGGACCCTGAGTTGAGATATTCTCCTCAGGGTACGGCAGTTGCTACACTGGGGCTGGCTGTCAACTCACGGGTAAAGCAGGGTGATGAGTACAAGGATGAGACACTGTTTATTGACATCGTGGTATTTGGCAAACAGGCTGAAAATGTTACCCAGTATCTTTCAAAAGGCCGTGGCGTTATAGTGGAAGGACGATTAAGGGAACGCCGCTGGGAATATGAAGGTCAAAGAAAAAGCAAGTTCGAGGTTATAGCCAGTACAGTAAGGTTTTTACCACGCCGTGAGATTCAGAATTCAGGGGGTGTAGATGATATTATACCACCTGAAGAAAATACAGATCTTGAACCATTCTAATATATTGGATTTATAATATCTGATGAAAGGAGTAGGAAGGTGAGAAGGTTCCATACAAGAAAATTCTGCAAGTTCTGCGCAGAGAAGATGTCCTTTATTGATTACAAGGATTACAGGCTTCTTCGACACTATATGACAGAGCGTGGCAAGATCCTTCCAAGAAGGATGACCGGAACATGTTCACGTCACCAGAGAGAACTTACCACAGCAATCAAAAGGGCAAGGAATATAGCACTTTTACCGTTCATGGAAAGGTAGTATGAGGGTTCCCAGATCCTGGGTCAGGCCAATGGCAAAAAGGATTATTGAGGATCTGATAAAAAGGGCATATATCTCGCCCAGGATATCAGAGGAAGAGCTTATCGAAATAACACATGATATTCTCCTTGATGAACTGATGGTAGAAGACCGTCTTAATGAAGAAGTCCGGGAGATTTTGAAGAAGTATGAGTCCGAGATAGAGGGAAAAAGGCTTGATTATAAAACACTTTTTGATTTAACAAAAAGAAAACTCGTGAAGGAAAGGAACATTATCCTCTGATGCTTTCAGATGACAAGATAATCCATATGAGCCATGTGCTCTTCAGGGAGTGGCAAAAGAGAGGGGTTGTAGATTTCCTTGAGGATGAGGGAAAGATCAGAAGGCAGATCAGGCGTTCTATAATGGATGAGTTAAAGATAGCTGATGAGATTGACAAGGCGGTACGGAAAAAGCTGGAGTCCTATTCAAAGAAATTAATCGAGGGAACTCCCGAATGGGATGTTCTCTATAAAAAGTTTTTTCAAGAGGAAGAAAAGCGAAGAGGAAGAGATCTCTAATATACCTTGCCACAGGTGCTTCAATAGTTTTACTCTCAGGAGCCCTTTATTTTTCTTTGCCTGTCAGAAGCCTGCCAGGGTTTTTTTTAATAGCATTTTTATTTGCTGCCTGTAATTTATATTTCTTTTATCAACTGCGTGAATCTATTCAGGCCGTGGTGTTCATATTCTTTGTCCAGGCTATTATCGAAGGGCTCTTTCAGCTCAAGGGCAATACCTGGATACATCTACTAACCATACCCCTGCCTGTCCTTTTCAGTCCCGTGCTTAATCTGAAGGCACTAATCTTTATTTTACTGCTTCAACCCCTTGTACATATCAGGGATTTTTTCCATGCTGAAATCTTGGATACCAATATTATGGTACTGATTGTTGCACTCCTTTCCCTTGGCATATGGGCTATTTTCTACAAAAAAAACGAACAGTTGAAAGAACTTACAGCATCATTTGACAAGCTGAACAGGGAAGCAAGAGAAATAGCAGATAGTGCTTCAGTGTTGAATGATGACCTCATATTGTCAAGGTATGTTACAGACAGAGAGGAGATTGTTAGAGACATAAAGGGAATACTGAACATACTGGAACGTGCTATTACAGCAGATAAAGTGATATTTTTTATGCAGAAGAGTGATGATCTGCATTACTTTGCATCAAGCATTGACAATGAATTTGAAACTACCGGGGAAGGCATTATTTATTCTGTACTTACCAGAGCACAGCCTCTGCTGTACTGTCCAGATGAGTCTGACAGGAAGATAGAGTTCGGTTATGTCAGTGACCAGCACATTAACAGCTTTATATCCATCCCTGTAAACGACGGAAGAATTACTATCGGTGTACTGGCAGCGGAAAGCAGACGGTACAAAGCATTCCAGCAACATGACCTTGATGTAATGCTCATAGTGGCAGAAGAGATCGTGAGAATAATGAGACGCCACCGGGTTATCTCACAGTTCAGGCTTGCCCATCAGGGTCTCAGGATTCTACATGATGAAAGCTCAGGTCTTATGGAACTGCTTGAGCTTGAAGGCATCTGCTCAAGGATTATAAAGGCGACAGAGCGGCTGGCAGGAGCAGAGGTCATTCTTTTGCTGAAAAAACAGAGGGGCTTCAGGGTATACTCCTCTTCGTCTCTGGAGATGAAGGCAGAGAGGATAAATTCATTGAAAGGCACAGTGCTTGAGATGGTTGTTTCCAATAAAGAACCATTGCATCTGTCAGACCTGTCGCAATTCAAAAAAGGATTAAAGGGTATAGTGGAAGATGAGTATAAGAGCCTCCTTGCCATGCCTGTGGTGAAGGAAAATCAGATCAGGGGAATTCTGGTTGTACTTTCAAAGAAAAAAGGCGGGTTTAGCTCGCTGCAGGTAGACCTTCTAAAGGTTCTTATCAACCAGGCCTTTGAATCAATAGAGAATGCCCTTCTCCATGAAGAAATTAAGATGCTGGCGTATACAGATGGCCTTACAGGGCTTCTGAATCACAGGAGGTTCCAGGAGTCCATTGACAGGGAACTTAAAAGGGCAGAGCGATATAATGAGAGAGTCTCTTTGATCCTGACAGATATAGACCATTTCAAAAATGTGAATGACACCTATGGGCACCCTGTTGGTGATAAGGTCCTGAGGGAAGTGGCCAGGATGATCAAGAGTACAGTAAGGGAGATCGACATACCAGCTCGTTACGGAGGAGAGGAGTTTGCCATTATATTACTGAATGCTGACGTGATTATCGCAAAGAGGACTGCTGAAAGGATCCGTAAAAAGGCAACAGAATTGAGCTTCAAGGCTGATGGAAGGGTCTTCGGTGTTACCCTCAGCCTTGGTGTTGCCACCTATCCTGATGATGCAACGGAAAGGGAGGATCTTATTAACAAAGCAGACCAGGCCTTATATTTTGCAAAAGAGAATGGCAGAAACAGAACAGTGCTCTTCCGGGAGGTCAGGCCAGAAAGTCCCTGAGTTCTTCAAGGATATCCTGAATATCAGGCACAGCAGGAAACCATTCCTTCCCTGTTATAGCATTTGTGCAGGTCTTATATACCAGTGAAATTAACTCCTTTAGCCTTGGTGGTAGAGGCTCTGGGGGTGTGTTTACAAGTGCCTTCCAGTTCATCCTGTCCTTTTTCTTTGCCTCCTCTACTGCATGGTACCAGTCTGTTTTTCTATAGTACAGACGAGCTATCTCCTTACTCACAGGTATTCCATTGTAAGTGAAACGACACTCATCAAGTGTTCCCAGTACATCAACTACCATCAGTCTTCTATCAGGATCAAAGGCGAGTTCGATCTTACCATCCTCGTTATTAAGACCAATTCTGGCAAATTCTTCTGTTATAAGCCTGTTGATTCTATCAGTGAGGTTGTGGATCTCCTGGAGTTCTGATTCACTTAACGAGGCTATCTCCTGTGCTTCCTGCCAGGTGATATACCTGTCTGTTATCTCCAGTTTTGTAGAGACATCATAAACGGGTTTTTCAAGTTTTTCTCCTGGTTGTAGTGGAGCAGAAAGACCAAGTGTCTCGGGAGAGATTTCACCTCTGTTCATCCTTTTCAGGAGACTACTGCCTTCAGGAATGGAATTTCTGTATATTATCTCAAGGGGGATCAGAAAATTGCCTCTCTGTGATTTGTAAATGGAATAATCATATCCATTGTCTGTATACTCAGGTTTTAAGACCCGTACAAGTCGAACTTCCATTATGTTGGAAGGGCCTTTTAGTTTGTTTAACTCCTTGCATTTGCTATCCTCTATCAATCCAACATAGTGGGTCTTTATCCCCATATCCTCTAAACGTTCAAAGAAATAGGCACCAAGCAAAGCAATAGATGCCCCTTTGTCAGGTATATGATCAGGCATTTCTCCCCAGTCGAAGACAGAATACCTGTCAGAAAATATAAACCTTCCCTGACCAGTTGAGTTTTCAGTTGGTGGTGTAATAATCTCCAGGTCTTTAACACTACCCATTTAATAGCTCCTCATCATCCCTCAGAATCTTTTCCTTCGACTCTGCCTGGTAGGCTATTACCTTCTTCTGAATCTCTGGATTTGACAACCCAAGAATCTTTGCTGCTGCCAGAGCTGCAGCCTCAGGCTCAAGTACAATCAATGGAGCAACACCAGAGGGCATTCTAAGACTTGAAAACACATCAACTCCTGCAAAGGTGTCACTATAAGGAGGACATGCTATAACAGGACAATGTGTCTGAGCATCAACGAAGCCGCTCAGGGCATTACTCCTTCCTGCAATGGTTATAAATACAACTTCCTGATCATCATACTCCTTTATAATCTCAAAGCATCTCATTGGAACCTTGTGTGCTGATGCAATCCTCATTACAACAGGGATATCAAACCCCTGAAGACAGGATTTGATTCTCTCTGCCCACGACATATCTGCCTTGGAGCCCATTATAATTATAACCCTGCCCATTGATTACTCCTTTTTAATGGCTTCGAAACACAGAAAACTTGGGTGTTTAAAAATTATCAAAGGCTCTATTTCCCAGAGCCTGTTCTAAGATTCGGCTACTGTATTCATCACCGAGAACCTTAATTGAAATCAAATTATAGCACAAGTAATATCTTAAATGGTATACTAAAAAACTATAATTTTTAAGGAGCAGGAATTATGAGTCTTTCCTTTCAAAAACAACCGAATAAGCGTGTTAAGAAGTATCTTATAGTTGTTCTGCTGCCCTTTTTATTGCTTTTGCTCTTCTATGGTGTTTATAAGATATTTCTGGTTGCACCTCCCAAGATAGAAGGACTGGAGGCCTTTGAGTTTCTTCCAGCCAAGAAGACAGTGCATATAAAAGGACAGAACATCCAGAAAATAGAAATCCATATAAAACAGGGGGTTAAAGATATAGAAATACTTCGAGAAAGTCCTGAAAAGGCTCTGGTTGAGTACCGACTGGAAATAGACCCAAAGGCACTTGGATTGACCGATGGCACTGCAGTGGTCAGTGTTGTAGCCAGATCAAGCCTGATAAAAAAATTTCAAAGGGATATTAAGGCTGAGATAGACACTGTTGCTCCACGGCTTCAGATAGTAAATGCTCCGACACTGGTACGCCAAGGTGAAACTGGCAGGGCTATATTACATGCAGTTGATGCTGATACTGTTTACATAACTTATGGTACCTATCAATTTAAGGCCTATGAGACTAACAGGAATAGCTATTTTGTCCTTTTCCCTGTACCGTATAATAGCAAAAAAGGGGATGTCTTCTATGCAGTTGCCAGGGACAGGGCTGGCAACATTACCACACGGGCATTACCCACCAGAATCAGGGAGGGTTCTTTCAGAAAATCTACCATAAAGATTAGTGACGATTTTATTCAGCGTGTTGTCTTTCCTCTGCTGAATCAATCAGAAGTTGATGACCCGGACCCGGTGAGTGCATTCAAAAAGGTAAACGAGGATTGGCGGAAGAGAGATACAGCAAGGGTATATGAAATAGGACAGAACTCTATATCTGAAAGGCTTTGGAAGGGGAGATTCCTGCAACTGAAAAACAGCAAAGTGATGGCTCGCTATGGAGACAGGCGTATATACACTTACAGGGGCAAAGTAATCAGCAACAGTGTGCATCTTGGTTTTGATCTTGCCTCCACCACCTTTGCACCGGTAGAGGCTGCTAATACAGGGGAGGTAAGGTTTGTAGGTGACATGGGGATATACGGTAACACAGTAATCATAGATCATGGGCAGGGGTTGATGAGTCTGTACGGTCATCTGTCAGAAATCTTTGTTAAGAAAGGTGATCGGGTAAAAAAAGGCGACCTCATTGCACGCACAGGCTCAACAGGCTTTGCAGGAGGTGACCATCTCCACTTTGGCATACTCGTGCAAGGAGGTTTCACCTCTATACTGGTGGGACTCGCGATGGATTAAGAATAACATATTGTAAGGTTATGCACAGGTTAAAAGATATACCTTTCACAAAAACAAAAGAAGGTATTGTTATAAATATCAAGGTGGAACCCCGCTCATCAAGGGCAATGGTTGTTGGGCCCTATGGTGATGCACTCAAGGTGAAACTCACCGCTCCGCCTGTGGATGGTGCTGCCAATAAGCAGCTTATTGAGATACTTGCCAGATATTTTAAAGTAAAAAAGTCATCCATACGAATCATCAAAGGCCAGCAGTCCAAAAATAAGGTAGTAGAGATACAGGGACTGGAGTAACAAGGTGAGCCGTTGCCTTCCCATACTCATGTATCATCATGTCAATCCTGTGGGAAATTTCATAAATGTAACTCCTGAGAGGTTTGAAGCGCAGATGCGGTATCTTTCTGTTCATGGATATAAGAGCCTGACAATAGATGATCTTAAGAGGATGTCACCTGGACAGGACGGGATTTCTCAGCGGAGCGTCATGATAACCTTTGATGATGGCTGGCTTGACAACTGGCTCTATGCCTTTCCT
>JAADHP010000087.1 GCA_013151785.1 Nitrospirota bacterium
CGTCCTCTCAAATTTCTCCTTTGCCATGACTCCTCCTTTTGTTTGTTGATTACTTCAGCTGTTGATTGGTTAACTCATACAAGAAAACCCTCAACCAGTTCAACTCTAAAGATCTTCTATATTCCGTCAAATTTCAATGAGCCAACCAATCAACAAATCAACAAATGGAGCCCATGACCGGAATCGAACCGGTGACCTCGTCCTTACCAAGGACGTGCTCTGCCGACTGAGCTACATGGGCATTCAAGCATCACGTAACAAGCAGCAAGTGACAATGTCTTTTATTGCCTGTCTCTTGTCCCTTGCCACTTGAACATGGAGCGGGAAACGGGATTCGAACCCGCGACCCTCGGCTTGGAAGGCCGACGCTCTACCACTGAGCTATTCCCGCACAACAGAAGCCAGATGTCGGAAATCGGATGTCTGGCAGGATATATCATATTTAATAACATTTCTTCCACCCCTGCCTTCTGACCTCCGAATTCTGACTTCCGACCTCCGTCATGGTGGAGAGGGGAGGATTCGAACCTCCGAAGGCTAAGCCAACGGGTTTACAGCCCGTCCCCTTTGGCCACTCGGGAACCTCTCCATTCAAGTAACAAGCAGCAAGTTACAAGTGACAAACATAATTAAATAACAAGGGACAAGTAACAAGCTATTTTTTGTTACTTGCTGCTTGTCCTTTGCTGCTTGAACATGGAGCCACCGGAGGGATTTGAACCCCCGACCCGCTGATTACAAATCAGCTGCTCTGCCAGCTGAGCTACGGTGGCGGATTATTTCATAAAATAGTGACAGTTATTTAACTTAATAAAATACCATATAAAAAAACAAAATGTCAAATGATAAATTCTGCGGTGTGCACTACTTGAAGATTAATATAATACAATTTTGCTATAATAGAATGCAAAAGAAATCTCTAAGTCAAAGGAGGTACAGTTCAGTGAAAGAGGGAATTCATCCGGAGTATGTTGAATCACAGGTAACCTGTGCTTGTGGTGAAACCTTTGTAACAAGGTCAACAAAGCCAAAGATCCAGGTGGACATATGTTCCCGATGCCACCCATTCTTTACAGGCAAGCAAAAGATTGTTGACACCGAAGGGCGTGTTGAGAAGTTTAAAAAGAAGTATGCTAAACATGGCAAATAGATGAAGTATGCTTTGAAGTTTTTCAATCAGATATTACTATGTTCCGAGGCGTTCCCGGCATTAGCAGCAAGAAAATCCAGTGTTGGTGGACAGGCTGTAATTGAGGGAGTGATGATGAAGGCCTCTCGCAGCTGGGCTGTGGCTGTGAGAGGAAAGGCAGGTGATATTCACATCCTGAAAAGATATTTAAAACCAACTCCCTATATCTTTAAACTTCCTCTATTGAGAGGAGTGTTTGTATTGATACAGTCCATAGCACTGGGAATCAAGGCAATAGATTTTTCAGCCTCAAAGGCCTATGAGGAGGAAGAGCAAAAGATCTCTCCTGTACTGAGCTTTTTTACTATTTTGGTGGCTATCATTCTTGGGATAGGACTCTTCATATTTTTACCCCTGTATATTACGAGGCTTGTGGGGCTATCAATACCGATGGTAAAGCAGAACCCTCTTGTTTTTAATCTATTCGATGGCACACTGAGGGTGATAATATTTATTTTTTATGTATTTATTATCGGACTGTGGAGTGATATGAAACGAATCTACGAGTATCATGGTGCTGAGCACAAGGTTATCCATGCCTACGAAAAGGGTGGTGAGCTGAATCCCGAATCAATCCATAACAATTATAGCCCTCAACATCCTCGCTGTGGAACAAGCTTTCTGATGATTGTTATGGTGATAAGCATACTTATATTCTCTCTCATCCCTCATGAGATAGGCTTTACTGGAAAACTCCTGTCAAGACTTGTTTTGATACCTCTTGTTGCAGGTGTATCCTATGAGATATTGAAGATTTCAGCAAAAAAACAGAAGAATCCATTTTTCAGAATGCTTTCAATTCCTGGACTGGCTCTTCAGAAATTAACAACAAGACAACCTGATCGGGAACAGATAGAGGTAGCAATAGTATCCCTGAGGTCTGCACTGGAGGACAGTAATGTTTGAAAAACTCCGTGTAATAGAGGAAAAATACGAAGAATTGACAAAGAGGCTCTCTGACCCAGGCACAATAGCTGATCATGAAAAATACATGCAGCTATCCAAGGAACAGGCAGAGTTGCAGCCCATTGTTCAGAAATACAGACAATACAAGGAACTTGTAGAAGACCTGAAAGAGGCAGAGGAACTCTGCAAAAGCGGTGATGCCGAACTGAAGGAGCTTGCTGAAGAGGAGATTGAAAATATAAAAGAAAAGCTCCCCCTCATTGAGAAGGAACTAAAACTACTCTTGCTACCAAGGGATCCAAGGGATGAGAAGAATGTAATTCTTGAGATACGGGCAGGCACAGGCGGTGAAGAGGCAGCCCTGTTTGCAGCAGACCTGTTTCGCATGTATAGCAGATACGCGGAAAGAAAGAACTGGAAGGTTGAAATTATCGACTCCAGCCCAACAGGGCTTGGAGGTTTTAAGGAGATTGTCGTTTCCATTCAGGGACGTGGTGCTTACAGCCGCCTGAAATACGAAAGTGGTGTCCACAGGGTGCAGCGTGTGCCTGTCACAGAAACCTCCGGCCGGATACATACATCAGCAGCCACGGTAGCAGTGCTACCCGAGGTGGAAGACATAGATATCAGGATAGATGAAAAGGATTTGAAGATCGACACCTACAGGGCATCTGGAGCAGGTGGACAGCACGTGAACAAGGTTTCTTCAGCCGTTAGGATAACCCACCTACCCACTGGCATCGTGGTACAGTGTCAGGATGAACGATCCCAGCACAAAAACAGGGAAAAGGCAATGAGGGTTCTGAGGGCACGGCTTTATGAGATCAGAATGAGCGAGCAGGAAAAAGAGATCTCCGAAACCAGACGTTCACAGATTGGAAGCGGCGACAGAAGCGAGAGGATAAGAACCTACAACTTTCCTCAGAACAGGGTTACAGACCACAGAATAGGACTGACCCTGAAGAAGCTTGATCAGATCCTTGAGGGTGACCTTGACGAACTTATTGATGCCCTCATCACCCATTTCCAGGCTGAGGCACTCAAGAATACAGAGGCCCTTACAGGTGTAGCATAACAAAGGTCATGACCACAATTTCCCAATCCGGGCAGTCTCCAAAGAAGGCCCTCTTCTTATTACGACGGATCCACAGGGATCTCTCCTGTGAAGGGATTGAGGATGCCTGGGCCGAGGCAGAGCTTATCCTCTGTCATGCCACAGGGCTGTCAAAAGTCGATATCTACAGAGATAACCCTGACATTTCGGAAGATATCATAAAAACTGTTAATGATATGGTAAGAAAAAGACTCTCCAGGGTTCCCCTACAGTACATTACTGGAGAGGTGGATTTCCTTAAGCTTAACATAAAGGTCGGCCCGGGCGTGTTAATACCACGGCCTGAAACAGAGATACTTGTTCAGGAGGTTTACCGGCTTTTTAAAGAAGGCTGTCTCCCCCCCTGTCCGGTAATACTTGACATGGGCACAGGCAGTGGATGTATAGGCCTGGCCATTGCCCGATTAATTCCCTCTTCTCATGTTATTGGGGTGGATATCTCACCCCGGGCGATCAAATATTCCAGCGAAAACAAAGCCCTTAATAAAATAAAGAACTTTCATGTCCTTAGAGGGAACCTGTTTGAACCTGTAAGGGACAAAACCTTTGCTCTTATAGTCTCGAACCCACCCTATGTAAGAACTGACGAAATAGCATCCCTTCAGCAGGAGATTGCCTTCTATGAACCACGCATTGCACTTGATGGTGGAAAGGACGGGCTTGATTATTACAGGCTTATAATACCTCAATCAATTGACCACCTTACAAAAGGAGGCTTCCTTGCATTCGAGATAGGCATTGGCCAGTTTGAAGAGATTATCAGGATTGCACAAAGACATGGTCTTGCCCTGTTCAGGACAAAGGAGGATTTTTCATCAATAAAGAGAGTGCTCATTTTCAGGAGGCCATAGAATGGAAAAATTAGTTATAACTGGTGGAACTCCCCTTAAAGGCTCGGTAAGAATCTCCGGGGCAAAGAATGCAACACTGCCTGCCATGGCTGCCACTATTCTCTCAGAAGGAGAACATATTATAAAAAATGTACCCCTTCTGAGGGATGTATTCACAATGGGCAGACTCCTGGAACATCTGGGTATGAAGTGCAGTCTGGAAAACTCAAAGATGATCATTACCAATAAGGGGCTCCGTAATCTTGAGGCACCCTATGAGCTTGTGAGAACAATGAGGGCATCCATACTGGTACTTGGTCCCATGCTGGCACGGTATGGTCATGCAAAGGTTTCCCTTCCGGGCGGCTGCGCAATCGGAGCAAGACCTGTAAATCTTCACCTCATGGGTCTGGAAAAGATGGGTGCCCATATCGAACTTGAACAGGGCTATATAAAGGCCACGGCCCGGAGGCTTCATGGTGCTCATATATATTTTGATATTCCCACGGTAACCGGTACAGAGAATCTTATGATGGCTGCCTCACTTGCAAAGGGCGTGACAAGAATCGAAAATGCTGCAAGAGAGCCGGAAGTTACAGACCTTGCCCATATGATGAACAGGATGGGTGCAAGGATTTCAGGCGCTGGTGAGAGCATAATCACCATAGAAGGTGTCGATGAATTATCCCCCATAGAACATAGTGTAATACCTGACAGGATTGAAACAGGCACCTTTATTGTCGCAGCAGGAATCACAGGAGGTGATATAGAGATCATGGATGCAAAGCCCGAACATCTTGATGCCATTATAACAAAGCTGCAGGAGACAGGCATCGAGTGTGAGCAAACATCAAAAGGCCTCCGTGTTCGTGCCAGGAAACAATTGAAGTCACGAGACCTTAAAACAATGCCCTACCCGGGCTTCCCTACTGATATGCAGGCACAGTTTATGGCATTGATGTGCATAGCCGAAGGTACGAGTGTCATAAGGGAAACCATATTCGAGAACCGTTTCATGCATGTAGCAGAACTCAAAAGAATGGGAGCAGACATTACCATTGAGGGCTCTACTGCCACAGTCAGAGGAGTAAAACACCTGAAGGGTGCACCTGTTATGGCTACTGATCTCAGGGCAAGTGCCTCTCTTGTGCTGGCAGGACTTGCTGCAGAAGGCAATACAGTGGTGGACAGGATATACCATCTTGACAGAGGCTATGAAGCCCTTGATAAAAAGTTAAAAAACCTTGGTGCACAAATTGAAAGGATAAAAACATAGAATGCCTCTGAGGGGACTAAAAAGGTGAATATTATACAGTGCTTGTTTTTCTTCAGATTATTGATATAATATGATGTACATAATACTTTGATATCCTTTTGCTTAATAATATCGCTTTTGTGCTAAAATACCAGATAGCCTTTTGGCTTTCAATACAATTCCAAAAAGGAGCGAGGCGATGGGAAATACCAACCAGAAACTCCAGGATAGTTTTTTAAATCAGTTGAGAAAAGAAAAGACCACTGTGGTGGTCTACCTCACAAATGGAGTACGTCTCAAGGGTGTTATCAAGGGATTCGACAATTTTGTAATCCTGTTAAAAGAGACAAGCCTCCAGATGATTTACAAACATGCCGTATCAACTATAATACCGGAAGGAGATTTCCACTTCCAGCCACAAAGGGAAGAGGAATAAGAGATGGAGAGGGAGTTCAGGAATCCCTTACCCACTGTGGACATTATTATTGAGATTAACGGAGGAGTGGTTCTTGTGAAAAGAAAGAATCCGCCCCATGGCTGGGCCCTGCCTGGCGGTTTTGTGGACTATGGTGAAAGCCTGGAGGATGCTGCTGTAAGGGAGGCAAAGGAGGAAACAGGGCTTGATATAAAGTTGGTCAGACAGTTCCATACATACTCCAAACCTGGAAGAGACCCTCGCTTTCATACAATCACAACCGTGTATATTGCAAAAGCCAAAGGCACACCCAGGGCAGGAGATGATGCCAAAGAGGTTGGCATCTTTCAAAGAGACAATCTTCCAGACAACATAGTATTTGACCATAAGGATATCCTTGATGATTATTTCTCAAATAGATATTAGATTGTACAAGGGGGTTTGTATATGCTCTATTTTATGAGAAAGCATGCCAAGTTTTTCTATGTATTCTTTTTTCTTGTAATCATTTCCTTTATCTTCTTTTATGTGGGACCTATAGATAAGAATCAGAATCCGGTAGTTGTAGAGATAGGGAAAAAAGATAAAGTCCATATTAATGAATACTGGCGCGTCTATGATAACCTGAGAGAATTTTACAAGGATATATACAAGGACCAGTTCAATGACGAACTGGAGAAAAAACTGAACCTGAAAGAGAAAGCCCTTGAGACAGTCCTTGAGGAACACCTCCTCTATATAAGAGCAAGGGAGATTGGTCTTACAGTCACAGACAGGGAATTACAGGAGGCCATTATGCATGAGCCTGCCTTCCAGAGGAATGGGAGATTTAATAGAGATATCTATATCAGAACACTCCAGCTAAACAGACTCACACCAGCCTATTATGAGAGCATGAAAAGAAAGGAACTGATTGTCAAGAAGTTACGTGCCCTTATAGAGGAGCCTGTTACAATATCTGAAGAGGAACTTGGTGATTTCAAAGGCCAGAATGAGGACCTCAAAAAGGCATTGAAAAATGCCCTGCTCCGTGATAAGAAAAATCGGATACTCAAATCCTATATTGAATCCCTGAAAAAAGAATATGGGGTTGTGCTCCACAGAGACCTTATCGGATAAGATGACAAGGGTAAAGATATGTGGTATAACAAACCTTTCCGATGCCCTCATGGCAGTAGAGTATGGAGCAGATGCACTGGGTTTTGTATTCTATGAAGGAAGCCCACGCCATGTCTTTCCAGAGACTGTCAAAGAGATAGTCTCACATCTGCCACCCTTTGTAACAACTGTTGGTGTATTCGTGAATGCCCCGCCTCAGGAGATAAAAGAGGTATTGGAGTTCACAGGTCTTGATGTTGTCCAGCTTCATGGCGATGAACCCCGGGAGGAGTGTTCCCTCTTCCCGAGGGTAATCAAGGCATTCCGGGTCAGAGACATCAGAGACCTTGATGTAATCAAACATTATAAGGCATCAGCCTACCTGCTCGATGCCTATGACCCTGAAATACCCGGTGGTACCGGCCAGACCTTCAACTGGGATATTGCCGTAGAGGCAAAGCAGTATGGCCCTGTAATCCTTGCAGGTGGGCTCACCCCGGATAATGTGTCGGATGCTGTCAAAAAAGTACGCCCCTATGCAGTTGATGTAAGCAGCGGGGTGGAGGCAGAGAAAGGCAAAAAGGATCCCGAAAAACTACGCCTCTTTATTCAGAGGGCAAAGGCTGCATAACCTGTCTGGTGTGGATATTGCAGATATCATAAGCTCTGAAGGTATTGACAACAGGGAGTTAATCCAGAAGGAATTCAGTAACGGACTGCATCGTCTTAAGTTTTCAGAACCTCTGGAAAGGATATTCCTGCAATATTACAACTACAGCATCCTGAATCATATCCGCATCTCCCTTATAGCAGGTCTTATTATCTTTTGCTCCTTTGGAATACTGGATGCACTTGTCTTTCCGGAGATACGGAACAAGATGTGGACTATCAGATATCTTATTATAAGCCCTCTTTTATTATTCGTTTTAATATATTCCTATTATTCAAAGACCACAAGATACCTCCAACTCTTATACTCGCTGGCTATTTTTGCAGTGGGAAGCGGGTTGACGGCAATACTTTTAATAACCCATGATGAGAGTCAGATGTATTACTCCGGGCTTGTTCTTGTAATCATATATGCCTATACATTCACTGGCCTGAGGCTCAGATATGCTACAGCATCATCACTATCAGTAACATTAATCTATTCTTTAACATCCGTCTCTTTGATAAAACTGCAAACACCAATGCTATTAAACAACATCTTCGGCCTCTTTGCAACAAATATTATTGGCATTATAGCAGGATATCTGCTGGAGAAATACAGACGAAAAGATTTTCTCCAGACCATTCTTCTAAATATCGAAAAGAAGGAACTAAAGGAGACAAACCTGAGACTCCAGAGGCTTTCCTATCTTGACAGTCTGACCAATATCGCAAATCGCCGTGCCTTTGAGGAGGCCTTTGAAAAGGAATGGAACCGAGCTCAAAGGTACTCCTATCCCTTATCGCTGTTGATTATTGACATAGATCATTTCAAACTCTTCAATGACAACTTCGGACATCAGGCAGGTGATAATTGCCTTGTTAAAGTAGCTACGGTTTTAAAGGAATTCGGAAGTCGGCCAGGAGACATTGTGGCCAGGTACGGAGGGGAAGAGTTTGCTGTACTGCTGTCAGGAACATCTATTGAGGATGCCTTAAGGATTGCTGAAGAGATCCGGTTGACTATTAAAGACCTCCAGATATCCAACCCGAAGGCAAGTCCTGAAGGTGTTATTACTTTGAGTATTGGCGTAACAGGTACGGTGCCACAAAAAGGGATGGACAGGAGTATGATTGTTAAAAGGGCAGATTTTGCATTGTACAAGGCCAAGTCCGAAGGGAGAAACAGAACTGTCTGTCTGGAAATGGATTAATCAACCTCTTTTTGCTCAAGCTCACTACTTACCTTTATTATGGTCTTTACGTTTCCCCTGGGGTTAAAGTCACCTACCACCTCAAGGAACCTCGGATTGAGGAGGTTTTTTATATCATCGTATATCCTGTTGGTTGCCTCCTCGTGGGATATATACCGGCTTCTGAAGGAATTCAGATACAGTTTCAGAGACTTAAGTTCCACGATCTTCTTGTCCGGGATATAACGTATCCTGATGGTTGCAAAATCCGGATACCCTGACCTCGGACACAGACAGGTAAACTCTGGAAATGTGATATTTATCTCATAATCCCTGTCAGGGTAGGGATTGTCCCAGCTCTCAAGAACTGCTTCGTTTATGGCCTGTTCTCCATATTTCATCATATTGAGTTTAACCTTTGTTCTAACTGTATTGCAAGCTTCAATCTGAACCGTAAATTACCGATTGACACACTGGTCAGCCTGGGTATAGCATGTTAAACTCCAAAGGTCTCTTTCCTGTCGACTATTTTACGGATGGATTTATGATTTTAATCATTGTCTGCCCTAATATTTGTAGGTAAAATAAAATCAAAAGGTAAGATACCAAAATTAAAGGAGGTATATATGGACAGGTTTGTAAAAAACTTCATAGTGGTGAGCATAATCTATCTGGCAGTGGCATCAATCATAGGGGTGCTGATGGCAATGGACACAAAATACCTCTACCTCAAATTCATCCACTCCCATTTCATGCTTCTTGGCTGGGTCTCCATGATGATTTACGGCGTAGGATATCACATACTGCCAAGGTTCTCGGGCAGGCTTATAAAGAGCAAGCTCATTGGCGAGGTTCAGTTCTATCTCTCCAACATCGGTCTGATTGGTCTTACCCTGTTCTACACGCTCAGGCAGTATAATCCTGAAAATTCTCTTTACAATTTATTGACCTTTTTAAGTGGCTCTATAGAGGTCTTCTCTATATTTCTCTTCTTCTACAATATGCTTGCCACAATACTGGCAAAAGAAGAGGCCTAAGAACCTATATCCTGCAGGCCGGGGAGGTCTGTGATGATTACATGACCTCCCTCTTCTTTTATGAGACCCTTTTTCTTGAATTTACTCATGGTCCTTATAGAGGTCTCCACCGTAGTACCCACCATGTCAGCAATATCCTGTTTTGTAAGCTTCATATTAATAACCCTGCCATCCTCTGTATCCTCACCCATCTTGTCGGCAAGCTTCAACAGCAGTGATGCAATACGGGCTTCCACCCGCTCAAGGGCTATATTCTTCAGCATCTCATGAGAGCCTCTCATCCGTTCACCGATATTCATGGCAAGGCAATACATTATTGAGGGAAACCTGTCAAGAATCCTCATCAGGGAGTTCCTGTGGAGCTTTATTACCTCTGTGTCTTCCATAGCAATGGCATTAGCAGGGTAGGGGAAACCCTGAAGCACTGCTACAGCGCCGAACATATCACCAGGAGAGATGATCTCCAGTATTATCTCCTTGCCATCCTGGGACATCTTTGTAATCTTTACCTTGCCGGTTGTTACAATATAAACATAATCAGAAGGGTCACCTTCTCCGAAAATAAAGTCCTTCTTGTTGTATTGCTCTCTCTTCAGATAGGAATTGAGTTCTTTAAGGTCTTCCTCGCTAAGTCCCTTGAACAAAGAAATATTTTTCAGGTCAGCAATCATCCTGCATTCCTCCGTTAAAAAACATCTAAGCTCCTGCTGAATTCATATCCTGCAAATGGAACTAAGAACACACAGAATTATACCAAAAATCAGCAAGATAAAACCTCCCTCTGATACTTTCTCAAATTAGCCGACTGACTCATTGGTCAGGCAATGGGTATAGCCTTTTCACATCATTCTCGACGGACATCCCTGTCCGTCTCCGAGGTGAAAATCAGGTTCACCCTCCAGGTGAACCTTTAATTGATTTTCAAAACCCGTTCAAAAGCTATACCCATTGCCTGTTATTTTATAATCCTCTGTTTCCTATCAGTATTTACGGTGCTTTTATGTGCTGCATTACCTGTTATTATATCCTTAATATCAATACGGTCCATAAAACCTGTAAGTCCTTGTAGGATAGGGGATATTAATTTTGAGCGGATTTTAATTTTGCAGTAGTGCTTGCCGTGATGGCAAGCACGCAAAATTTCCTCGGAGGCAGACATGGAGGTCTGCCGAGAATGAGACGAAAAATTAATATCCCCTATCCTTATGAATAGTTGTTGTGTCTTTTACCAGACACTACTGCCTTAATATGGCAAAAAGGATAGCACTTGACTTTATTGATCATTACCAAATAAACTAAACAAACGTTTGATTTAATCATAAACAATTTAAATAATATTAACAACAATGGAGACAACAACAAAGGACAGGATACTGGACGCTGCAGAAGAACTCTTTGCTGAAAAGGGCTTTGATGGGGTTAGTGTACGGGAGATTACAGCAAGGGCAGGCTGCAATGTGGCAGCAGTAAATTATCATTTCGGAAATAAAAAGGGTCTATACCTTGCCGTCTTCAGAGAAAGGATGGCAGAAAGGGCACGGAAGGTTCAGGAGGCATTCTGGAAGGAGATAGAAAATGAATCAGAACCTGATGCTGAGAAGATAATCCGTACCCTTGCAAGGTCCTTCCTGAAGAGCCCCTTTTCAGAAAAAGAACGACTTCTACATCACAAACTGATAGCAAGGGAGACAAATCGTCCTACAGAGGCCTTTGAGATATTCTACTCTGAGGTAGTAAACCCCTTTTTCAGTGCCCTTCTCAAGCTCCTTGCTCCTTATCTGCCAGAAGGACTTTCTGAGCAGGAAAAAATGCTCTATGTAATAAGCATAATCTCTCAGGTAATGCACTTTAATCTTGCGAGAACGATGTTAACCCATCTGACAGGCAAGAGATTTGATAGCCCATTTATTGATTCACTGATTGAACATATCGTAAGCTTCTCCTTAAATGGACTGAGCGGAAGGATTATAAAGAAATGAGACATTTGATTTTTTCGATATTTATAATAATGGCCTTCTACAGTTGCTCACCTTTAAAAATCCAGAAGCCTGATATTGTGGTACCTGAAAGATATAAGAATGCC
>JAADHP010000078.1 GCA_013151785.1 Nitrospirota bacterium
TTCAAAGACTTCAATTTCTAAATAATGATTGTCATCAGGTTCATATTCAAATTGAATGCTTTGTCGGGCAGTAGGACAGCTTGCTGCTGGCATTGCCCATGATTTCAATAATATCCTTACAGGAATAATAGGTTATGCCGAGATGTTAATGGCAGAGGAGGAACTCCCCTATTACATAAAAAAAAGAATAGACATGATACTACAGAGCGGCCTGAGGGCTGCCAATATGGTGAAACAGATTCTTGACTTTTCCAGAAAATCTGTCTCTGAAGAGGCAGTATTTGATCTGACATCCTTTCTGAAGGAATTCCTGAGGTTTGCTCAAAGGGTTATTCCTGAAAACATCCGAATAGACTTTTCCACAGAACTTGAACAATGCAGGATAAAGGCAGACCCGGCCAAGATACAGCAGGTCTTTACCAATCTTGTTGTCAATGCAAAGGATGCCATGCCAGATGGGGGTAACATCCATATAACCCTTAGAAAGGAGTATATTGAAAACCCATCATTTGCAGAGATGGCCCCTGGCGATTGGATTGTAATTGAATTCACTGATAGAGGTTGTGGTATTCCTTCAGATATCCTGCCCCATATTTTCGAGCCCTTTTTTACAACAAAACCTGTTGGTCATGGTACAGGACTTGGCCTTCCACAGGTATACGGCATAATCAGACAACACGGAGGGTTTATTGATGTTCGATCCATGGTGGGATGTGGTACAACCTTTACAATCTTTCTACCCTTTACAGCAGAGGATATTACCGCGACCAAGGAAAAACCTCTCTCCTGCCCCCAGGGCAGAGGAGAGATGATCCTTATTGTAGAAGACAATGAGGAGGTACGGAGTTTTCTTGTTACCTTTCTTACAGAACTCCAGTACAGGACAATTAGTGTGAGCAATGGCCTTGAGGCACTTGATGTGTATAAACAAAAGAAATCTGAAATATCCCTCATACTGACAGACCTTGTAATGCCTGAAATGAGCGGCCTGGAGTTCTGCAAGAAGATAAAACAACTCCATCCCGATGCCAAGATCATCGCTATAAGCGGCTATCCACTCATGTCCGACGACCAGAAGTACATGCTTGAATGCTTCGACAGGATTGTAAACAAACCCTTTGAGATAAAGGATATGGCAGTTGTAATAAGTGAACTATTGCATAGTAGATGACCCTTGCCTCTGCTCCAGTATAAAATTAAGCAAAAACTGCACACGCCTTGCCAGTGCCTCAGGTTCTGGGGATGAGCCTTTATTTATATAATTTGCAGGCGCAAGGAGAGACATCTGCTTCTTCAATCCCTCATCAGCCTTTATGGATGAAAAGAATATAATGGGTGTATGTGGCAGGGACATCTTCTTCTCCAGTGCCCTCATGGTACGGGCTGCTGTAAGTCCGTCCATCACAGGCATATTGAGATCAAGTATTACAAAGGCAGGTCTTATCCTGTCATTAATCATCCGTGTATAAGCAGAGACAAAATCAAGTCCATTTTCAGAATCGTTCACCTCTTTCACTATAGAATTTTTCAGAAGCAATTCTTTAAGCAATGTCCTGATAAATCGGGAATCCTCTGCAATTAATGCAACAGAGTTGGTCTGCAGTTCCTTTTTCTCCCAGAGATTTTCCACATCAAGGGTAAACCCACAGTACTGACAGGTGAGTTCCCTCCTTTCATGTCGTTCCACCACATTATAAGGAACATCCTCTCCACAACAGAGGCAGTATTTTTTGTTCCCCTCCATATATAAGGGACCCCTTTTAAAATATTTATCCCTATTATACATTTGAAAATTATTGAAAATCAACCTATATTCAGACAGGCAGAGAGGTGGTTCATCAGGGCATTAAGGTAAGAACAACCCGGGAGGGATTCCCCCTCCCTGTAAAACCAATTCAGCAGGATGACTTGCACTTGCATGTTGTGGAAGCCGCCTTTGAAATCTTTTTGATCTTCATAAAAAACCTCCCTTTCTTAGGGTTTAGCCTGCTTCATGCAGGCCTGTATGTCTCAGAAATATTATACAACAAAAAATCACTTTTTGAGGTACGGATCTTGGTTATTTTGTAAGAATATGTTACACTTAAGGCATGAGAAGCAATTCCTCAGGAGGGTTAGAATGGACCGTGATGAAATAAACAGGCTGGTAACAACCGCCCTTTCTGCCTCGGTAGAAGCAGGAAGGGAGATTTTAAAGATCTATAGCACTGACTTCGAAATCGAAAGAAAACAAGACGACTCTCCCCTCACGATTGCTGATATGAACTCACATAGAATAATCGTAAAATACCTTGAAGAGACAAGATTATACCATGATAATAATATCCCCATCCTGAGTGAAGAGGGAAAAGACATCCCCTATCAGGAGAGACAGGGCTGGGAATACTTCTGGCTGGTTGATCCACTGGATGGCACAAAGGAGTTTATCAAAAGAAACGGAGAGTTTACTGTAAATATAGCCCTTATCCATCGTGGAAGACCCAAAATAGGTGTAATTTATATACCTGTTAGAGACACATTGTACTTTTCCGCCTGCGGTATCGGTGCTTTTAAAATATCTCGGGCATCTACAGAGATATCAATTCTCTCTAATATAATCAATAATACCATAGATATCAACATACCCAGCCTCAGTATCTTAAAAAATTCATTGTATACTGAACCTGAAGAACCTGTCCGTATAATTGGTAGCAGATCCCATTCAACACCACTGGTAGAAGACTTCATAGAGAAAATCAAAACCTCTTTTGGAAAGATAGAGTTCATCTCTGCAGGTAGTTCACTGAAGTTCTGCCTCATTGCTGAAGGCAGGGCAGTCATTTATCCACGATTTGCTCCTACCATGGAGTGGGACACTGCAGCAGGCCAGGCTATCGTGGAAGAGGCAGGTGGGAGAGTTATTGATATGGAAACAATGACAGCACTAAAATACAACAAAAAAAGCCTGAAGAATCCTTTCTTCCTTGCAACAGCGAACCTTCACGAGGATCTTATTAACAGACTGTTTGAGATATTACCTTGCAGGAAGGAATAGAATGGAACAAAACAAAGCAAAGGAACTTTTCGAGAAAGGACTACAGGCCCTTTCCAGTGATGAACCTGTAAGGGCACTTTCCCTTTTTGAAAGGGCATTCTCAATTGAGCCCCTTCCTGTTATAAAATCCTACCTTGCCTATTGTATAGCACGAGAAAGAGGACAGGTATCCCATGCCATATCCCTCTGTGAAGAGGCTGTGGCTGTGGAAAAGGACAACCCCCTTCATTACCTGAATCTTGGCAGGATCTATCTAATCAAGAGAGACAAGGTTAAGGCTATCCAGATCTTCAGGTCAGGCCTTAAACATGGCATACATCCTGAGATCATAGAAGAACTGGAAAGACTGGGCACAAGGAAAAAGCCTGTAATTCCTTTCCTGAAAAGAAAAAACCCGATAAACAAGTATCTTGGACTTGTTTTAAGCAGACTGGGACTTCGTTAGATTATTCAACCTTCTTCCTTAGCCGATCCACCAGGGATTTATAAGAAGAGGAACGGATTATCCTGTCAAACTGTTTCCTGTAGTTATTCACAAGGCTTACACCTTCTATTATTACATCATAGACCTTCCAGTCGTTGCTCCTCTGCATCAATCTGTAGTCAATGGGTATTTCTACAGAGTCTCTGGTGATCACCACTGTTTTTACAATGGCATAGGGTGGGTCTATCCGTTCTTCTTTATAGATAATCCTTTCATCACTGTACTGTTCTATCCTTCTCAGATAGGTTCTTTCAAGGAGTTTCCTGAAGAGTCTCACAAATTCCTTACGTTCCTGATCAGTACGTTTTCGCCAGTGTCTTGCCAGTGCCCTTCTGGCCATTTCCTGAAAATCAAAACGTTCGGAGATAACTTCACCAAGTAGTTTCCTCTTTAATTCTTCCTTATCAGGACTCTTCAGATCAGGTCTTTTGAGAATCTCTATTACTTTATCTACTGTTACACGTAACTGTTGCATTGGATCTGAACAGTACCCCCTGGAGGCTATCAGAAAAAGAAATAACAGAGATGTAAAAGCAATGAAACACTTTCTCATGTTTCCTCCAACAGTTTTTCCTATTTTTTGATCTTTTTATTTCTGTACTGGATATAGGCATCCTGTATGGCTATATAAGGATCAAGGGCAGATGCCTTTATATCCTCATATTCACCAAGATGCAGAGATGTCTTGTTTGTAAACTCTATGGTGTGAACCATTATGGCATTTTCCAATTCAAGATAATTTACAGGATCCAAAAAACCATCTCCTATTGTCCCAAGTGTGTCTCGTAATGTAGAAGGGCCAAGTACTGGCCAGACAATATATATACCATTACCAATGCCGTAATTACCAAGGGTCTGTCCCAGATCCTCGTCATCCACAACCCTGAGCTTCAGATCCTTACCGGCAAAATCATGGAAACCGAAGACCCCTCCTGTTGTGTTAAGCACAAAACTTACTGCCTCAACACCTGCAGATTTTATCTTGCCCTGCAGCAGACAGTTCACCACCCTTACAGGTGCTGTAATATTGTGAAAGAAATTGCTGATAGCATGCCTGAAATCCTCTGGCACAACCATGGAATAACCCCTTGCCACAGGCTTTATGAGCCAGAAATAAAGTCTATCATTGAACTGGAATACCAGCCTGTTCCATGGCTCAAGAGGATCTGCTACTGTAGTGATTGTCTCCTCGTCAAGATAGTCCTTTTCGTGAGATACAGTATCCTCTGCAAAAACAGTACATTTAAAGAAGATAAGAAACACAAAGATGAAACAAAACAGAAAAAATCCCTGTCGCTGATGCTTTACCATCTTACTCCACCTTTCCGAAGACAAATTTTGAAAGCAATCCCTCCAGGTCTACTGCTGACTCTGTCTCCCGCAATTTATCACCATTAGCCAGCAGATGTTCTGAACCTCCAGGTGTAATCTCCACATACTTTTCTCCAATGAGACCTTTTGTCTTTATTGAGGCTATGGCATCATCCTGGAGTGGTACATCACTGTTAATCTCCATTTCAACCAGGGCCGTATAGTCCCTGGTTAATCGGATACTTTTTACCTTACCCACTGTCACACCGGCAATCTCCACGCTTGCCCCTGGCTTGAGCCCACCGATGCCTTCAAATTCTGCATAGATGGTGTAGCCTTTCTTACCCCATACATCCAGGTCACCAAGATTGACAGATATATAACCAAGGGCAAAGATACCCGCTATCACGAATATACCAACCAGTAGTTCCATATCGATCTTCTTCATCAATCTCCTCCTGAATTTATTGTAACACCTTTATAGGCCCTTCAAGCGAGCCTGTAATAAATTGCTTTACAACAGGATTTTCAGATCGCTGTATCTCTTCAGGAAGGCCCACCTCAACAATCCTTCCATCATGGAGCATGGCCACCCTGTCGGCAATATCAAATATCTGTGGTATATCATGGCTTATTACCACACCTGTAAACTGGTATTTCTTATGGGTTCTGATTATAAGACGATGGATAGAATTCAGACTTATGGGATCAAGCCCTGTAGTGGGTTCGTCAAAGAGCACTATAGAGGGTTCTGTAATCAATGCCCGTGCAAGGGCAACCCTTTTCCTCATTCCACCGCTGAGTTCTGCAGGATATTTGTCCTCAACCCCTGTTAATCCCACATCCTCAAGTGCGTGATCTACGCGCTGCCTGATTTCGGCTTTGGAGAGCCTGGTTTTCTCCTGAAGGGGAAAGGCCACATTTTCAAAGACCGTCATGGAATCGAAAAGCGCACCACCCTGAAAAAGGACACCAAATCTTTCTCTCAGCCTGCATACATCACGATAGCAGACCTTGAATATATCCTCTCCTTCAATCAGTATACTACCCGAGTCAGGCCTGTACAGTCCTATGAGATGTTTCAGGAGCACACTCTTGCCCACCCCGCTTCTACCAATTATGACAATAAGCTCCCTGTCATGGATCGTGAGATTCACACCTTTCAGAACTTCCTGTCCGTTAAAAGACTTCCTCAGATCTATTATTTCTATCTTCATTTATACCCACACCGAACCGATGAAATAATCCCATATTAGTATCAGGATGGAGGAAAGGGAGGAAAGAACTACCGCCTCAGTTGTTGCCCTGCTGACTCCCTTTGCACCAAAGCCAGCATTATAGCCTTTGTAGCAAGAGACCCAGGCAACAATTAAACCAAAGCTCAAAGATTTAACCACACCAACCCATATATCATCCATATTAACAAAACTCTGCATCTGTGAAAAATATGTACCAGAACTCAGACCAAGCAGTTTAACAGCAACAACATAGCCACCGTATATTCCTATCAGATCAAAGATAGCACCAAGGAGGGGAAAGGCTATCAGTGCTGCCACAAGGTTTGGCACTATAAGGTATCTCTTTGGACTTAATGCCATTGAGATAAGGGCGTCTATCTGTTCTGAAATGCGCATTATGCCAATCTCTGCAGTCAAGGCAGAACCTGCCCTTCCTGTTACCATAAGGGCAGAAAGCACAGGACCAAGTTCCCTGATAAGGCTCAGGGCAACTGCAGGGCCAAGCAATGCCTCAGAGCCAAACTTATTGAGGGTGTAAAAGACCTGCAACGAAAGTACCATGCCTGTAAAAGAACCTGTAAGCAATATAACAAGAAGGGATTTATTACCGAAAAACCAGATCTGCCTGAGCATCAATCTGAACTTAAAAGGAGGGATAAATATATGCCCCACTGAGGTTACAAGGAAGATAAACATGCTTCCCATGTTCTTTATCTCGGAAAGTGCCCATCTTCCAACGAGTCGTACAGGATTTGTCATGTTATTGATTATATAGTTTAATATTAAGAAGTTTCAATACACCCAAAAATGCCGGGAGAAAAAAACACCGAAAAATCTTGCGATTTTTCAGTGCCCCTTATTCTCAGCAGCCACGGAGGGTTTGCGAGAATGACTGAGAAGGCAATACCTGTATAGCATATGTCCTTGTGCATGATTTTTTTATTTCGGCATTGGGACATAAGCCTGCTGGTGTATGTTACTGTCGGTATTGATAGATGGCCTTCTTCACCACCTGTTGCCCCTTTTTACTGCTCACTGCTTACTATTAACTGTATTCACTACAGCCTGCCTTTCATCTTTCTTACAGAATCTTTCCGGACAGTGCTGAATTTGGGACAGCCTGTAGACATTTCATGTATTATTTTATTACACCAAGTTTGATTAATTTTACAGGAAATGTTATTAATAACAATGACAGAATCAAACAAGATCATCTACACCCTGGGCACAAACCGAAGAACAGAGGAAGACTTCATAGAGATACTAAACGCCTATGGTATTGAACGATTGATAGATGTAAGAAGGTTTCCTACCAGTAAGTTCCCCCATTTTAAGAAAGAGACCCTGGAGATGCTTCTCAAAGACAACGGGATAGAGTATTTTTTTCTTGGTGAGGAACTCGGGGGATATAGAAGAGGTGGTTATGAGGAGTATGTTCTTACAGAACAGTTCGGATCTGGACTTGATAGGTTGATTAGACTATCTGAAGCAAAACGCTCTGTCATTATCTGTGCTGAGAGATTCCCCTGGAAGTGCCATAGAAAATGGATTGCGAGAGAATTGAGCAAACGAGGCTGGAAAGTAATTCATATTATTGATAAAGGAAAAGAATGGATACCTTGAAATAGTGCTTGAATTATGTGATAATAGTCATTGGAGATTTTGGTCATGCCAATTTTTGGGGAAATATTTATAAGCGAAATCATTAAAAAGCCGGTGCTTGATATTAAAGGTGAGGAGATAGGCACCCTTAAGGACCTTATTGTTATCAAGGGTGATACACTGCCAGTGGTTGATTCACTTATTATTTCCCAGAAAAAGAAACATCTAAAAATCCCCTGGGAAAGCATAAGTATCTTTAACAGAAGGATCATTGCATCAAATCTGGAAAAAGACAGTATCCCTGAATATGAGATCTCAGATGATGATCTGCTTGCTGTACGGGATATACTGGACAAACAGATCGTTGATGCCACGGGCGCAAAGGTGGTAAGGGTGAATGATATAAAGCTTGAGGGCTATGGTGGAAGGGCTGTGCTTGTGGCTATTGATGCAGGCCTGAGGGGAATCCTGAGAAGGCTGGGGATTGAAAGGCGTGGGAGCGAATTGTTAAAACTCCTGAAGGTGTCCCTTCCCTATAATCTGATCAGCTGGAATTACATTCAGCCCCTGGAGCCAAAATTAAAAACCATCAGTTTGAAAGTAACCCGAGAGATGGTGACAAAGCTACACCCTGCGGATATAGCAGAGATCATAAGCTCTGTATCAAGGGATGAGGGTGAGAGTCTGTTTAAGGATCTTGATATAAAGACAGCAGCAGAGACACTTTCCGAGCTTGAGCCTGATGTACAATCCAGGATCATAGAGGAGATGGATTCAGATAAGGCATCGGTGATAATCGGTGAGATGCCTCCGGATGAGGCAGCAGACCTGCTTGCAGACCTTTCAGCAGAGAAAATGAAGGAGATATTAGAGAGAATTGACGAAGAGGATGCAGAGGATATCCAGGAACTCCTTGAGCATGAAGAGGACACTGCAGGCGGTCTAATGACCAATGAGTTTCTTGCCTATCAGCCGGATACAAAGGTAAAGGAGGCCATAGAGCGGTTCAAAGAGGATGCAAAGGAGATAGAAACTATCTACTATATCTATGTAATTGATGAAGAAGAGGTTTTAAAAGGGGTTCTATCCCTCAGAGAATTGCTTCTGGCAGTGCCAGAGAAGAGTCTTTCAGAGATAATGATTACAAATCTGAAAACCGTCTGTCCCGAGGATGACGAGTCAGTGGTGGCTGCCGCCATATCAAAATACAACCTGGTGGCTATACCTGTGGTGGACAGCGATGGGATCTTGCTTGGAATAGTTACAGTAGATGATATAATTGACAGAATCCTTCCTCCAAAGGCAAAGCGAAAACGTAAAAAGGTCTGATTTCTTAATTAAATTAATATTATGAGGAGAAGCTTCAAAAAAATAGGTCTTTTTCTGTCTGTACTTGGTCCTGGCATCATAACAGCCAATATTGACAATGATGCCAGCGGGATTACTACGTATTCTGTGGCAGGAGCGCGTTTCGGGCTGTCCCTTCTCTGGACACTGATACCAACCACGGTCTCACTGATTGTGGTTCAGGAGATGATAGCAAGGATGGGTGTGGTTACTGGCAAGGGGCTTTCAGATCTTATACGGGAAAACTACGGAGTCAGGATAACCTTCTATCTGATGTTAGGCCTTTTTGTTGCAAACCTGGGCACCACAGTGGCAAACCTGGCTGGATGGGCGGCAAGTATGGAGATACTCGGATTAAGCAAGTATATTATGGTACCAGCAGGTGCTGTGGGCATATGGCTTCTTGTAACAAAGGGCACATATCGGTTTGTGGAGCGGATACTGCTTTTTGCATGCATAATCTACTTTGGCTATGTCATATCAGGCATTATGGCAAAGCCTGAATGGTCCAGTGTTTTCAGGGCGCTTGTTATTCCGGATGTTAAGAAGGATTTTCAGTATATAATGCTTACCATTGCAATTATAGGAACAACAATTACTCCCTGGATGCAATTCTATCTGCAGTCTTCTATTGCGGAAAAGGGTATCAAAAAAGAGGACTACAGTGCCACGAGGCTTGATGTGGTTGTAGGCTGTAGTATTACGGATATTGTTTCCTTTTTTATAATTGTTACATGTGCCACTGTACTGTTTCCCGCTGGCATTAGAATTAATAATGCCTCAGAGGCTGCCCTTGCCCTGAGACCCTTTGCAGGAAACTTCTCGAGCCTTATTTTTGCGGTGAGTCTGGCAAATGCATCGATACTTGGTGCGATCATAGTTCCCCTTGCTACAGCATATTATACATGTGAAGCAATGGGATGGGAGGCGGGAATCAATAAGACATTTAAGGAAGCACCACAATTCATGTGGATATACACATCAATCATTGTATTGTCAGCCTGTCTTGTACTGATTCCAGGTGCACCTCTTGTGACCCTGATGGTGCTTTCATCCCTTTTAAACGGACTTATACTTCCATTTGTATTGGTCTACGCCCTCAGGCTATCCAATGACAAAAAGATCATGGGCGAGTTTACCAACTCAAGGACCTTTAATATAATTGCCTGGGCAACAGTGATAGCCATAATAATTCTGACTATACTAATGATTACCTTTATGGTTGTGGTATAATACAATCTGTCTCTTTATGGACATCGTGGTTTTTGGTTCAAAATTTTTAGTTTCGCAAGATTCTGAAGCAAGTTCAGAATGACACTGGATTGTGCAGTGAAGTTTTTGCAATTGAAGAGATATTCTCCTGGTGGTTTGGTATGGTTAAATCCATTGAATGGAAAGACAACAAGGTAATAATACTGGATCAGAGCAAGCTTCCTCTTGAGGTGGAATATATTGAATGTACAGATTATCAGACAGTAGCAGATACTATAAAGAGTCTGAAGATAAGGGGTGCGCCAGCCATAGGAATTGCCGCTGCAATGGCTGTTGCCCTGGCTGCCCAGGATATCAGGGCCAGCACATTTGAGACATTCTATAAAAAACTGAAGCCTGTTATGGAGACAATGCTTTCCACAAGACCTACTGCCGTAAACATAAGGTGGGCCATGGAAAGGATTGATCATCTGCTTGTCAGCAACAAAGAGCAAACCATTGATAAGATTAAATCATTACTCATTGAAGAGGCAAAGACCATTCTGGAAGAGGATATAGAAGTGAACAAGGCGATCGGGCTCTGGGGGGCGCAATTTATAAAGGATGGCGACACGGTACTTACACACTGTAATGCTGGAGCGCTGGCAACTGGTGGATATGGTACAGCTACCGCCCCGATTCTGGTGGCCCGTGAACAGGGCAAAGAGATAAGGGTTATAGCCGATGAAACAAGGCCTGTGCTTCAGGGTGCGAGGCTTACTGCATGGGAATTGAAGATGGCAGGCGTACCAGTCACTGTAATCACTGACAATGCCGCCGGTGCACTAATGCGCAGAGGAGAGATTGATCTCTGCATTGTAGGCACGGACAGAACCGTACGTAATGGCGATGTTGCAAACAAAATCGGTACATATACGGTTGCTGTCCTGGCAAAGGAAAACGGTATACCCTTCTATGTAGCGGCTCCCACAAGCAGTATAGATCTTTCCATTCCTTCAGGTGATTTAATTCCTATCGAAGAAAGACCTGCTGAAGAGGTAACCCATATCAGAGGACAGCAGATAACGCCGGATGGAGTAAATGTTATAAACATGGCCTTCGATGTCACTCCTGCTCGATATGTTACGGCGATCATAACCGAAAAAGGGGCATTCAGACCGAAGGATATCAAAAAACTGGCTATCAAGGGAATAAATATCTCTGATATAATGATAAAACAATAGTTTTTGGAGTAAAATATAATATGCCTCAATTACTGGGTGATGTACAGGAACTATTCAATGAGTATTCATCTGAGTTGAAAGGTGTCGAGCAGGAGCTTCTTAATCTCTTCAACAGCACAGCCTTCCTGATCCCTGCAATAGGTAATTATATTGTGCGCAGTGGTGGAAAGAGATTGAGACCACTTTTCCTTATTCTCAGTGCAGAACTCTGCGAATACAGGGAATATCCGAGGATACTGCTTGCAAGTATCATAGAGGCCATTCATACGGCCTCGCTTCTGCACGATGATGTTGTGGATGGTGCTGATCTTCGACGAGGCAAACCCACTGCCCATTCACTATGGGGAAATCAGGTGGTAATCCTTGTGGGAGATTTTCTTTACTCGAACGCCCTGAAGATGGCAGTTTCCCATAAGAATCAGAAGATAATGGATGCCCTTTCCTTCGCAACGACAAAGATGACAGAAGGTGAGTTGTTGCAGCTAAGCAAGATTGGTGATCCTGATATATCAGAGGATGAGTATATCCAGATCATTTCGGCAAAGACAGGAGCGCTCATTTCAGCTGCCTGCAGGATTGGTGCAATCCTTTCCCAGAAGGGTAGTGAACAGGAAGACCGCCTCGGGGCCTTTGGATTAAAAACAGGGATAGCCTTTCAGATGGTGGATGATATACTGGATTACATGGCAAGGGAAGACGACCTTGGTAAAAGACTGTGCAAGGACCTTGACGAAGGAAAGGTTACAATGCCCATTATTCATCTCCTGAAGGTATGTGACAACAAAGAGAGGGAGTTTGTAAGAACACTACTTTCCGATGGCATAAAAGAAAATGATCATGTCAAAGAGTTGAACAGACTCTTCAGGAAATACGATGTGATTGAGGAGTCTATGAAGATAGCCGCTGATTATGTAAAGGATGCCAAGGCCGAGCTTGATGGTTTTTGTATGTCTCCTGAGAAAGAAAGGCTGTTGTGCCTTGCAGAGTATGCCTTGAAAAGGAGTAAATAATGCATCCACTGGTAGAACTTGCCAGAAGGGCTGTAGAGGCATATATTAGAGAGAAAAGAATAATTACTCCTCCAGAGAATCTTACAGAAGAGATGAAGGCAAGGGCCGGGGTGTTTGTATCCCTGAAGAAAGGTGGCCAGTTGAGGGGTTGCATAGGCACCTTCCTTCCCACTACAAATAATGTGGCTGAAGAGGTAATAAAGAATGCCATAAGTGCTGCAACCCAGGATCCCAGGTTTTTCCCTGTCCAGGAGGAGGAGCTTGACGAGATAACCTACTCCGTCGATGTCCTCTCTGAGCCGGAGAAGGTTGAGGATATTTCACAATTGGATGCGAAGAAATACGGTGTTATTGTCACCAAAGGGTCTTTAAAAGGTCTTTTGCTTCCTGATCTTGAAGGTGTGGATACTGTAGAGGAACAGTTAAGAATAGCAAAACTAAAGGCTGGCATTGACCCTGATGACGAGGATTGTGAGATATACAGATTTTCCGTAAAACGTTATAAATAGATCTCCTCTTTCATCCTGGATTATGCAAGGGCAGGGTGTTGTTCACAAATTCACCCACTGGGATTATATAACAAATGATAGAGTGGCATTATACAGACAATGCTGACCCGATAGGTGACTTAAAATACAGGGTTAACAATGCAAGATACCTGGATGTAACGAAAATTTGTTCAGGTCACCCATATCCTTACTTGATTTGTGTGTAAATAGATGGAAAAGACACGCTTAGAGAGGGAACTTGAAGAAGCTCAATTGGGGAGCAAACGTTATAACTGGCTGATAGTAATCCTTGTAGCCTGCCTTATTATTATCATAATATATACCATACATCTCAGAACAAAGTTAGACAGTATATATAGAGAGATGGATTCGTTACTCCTGGAGAAAGAAGTTTTGCAAAATGAGTTAAAACAGGCTGAAGAAGAACTTAATCGACTCAAGTCTACTCTCAGGGATGGTCAGAATTATGAGCAACAGGACAGACAGTGATATCCCGCCAAAGGGGAGATTACAGGATGTAAGTCTTCCCAAGATACTGGTTTATCTGAACAGAAACAAGGAAACAGGTACCCTCAGTGTGTCTACAGAGGTATTTACCAAAAAACTCTATCTGGTTAACGGTGAGATTATCTACGCCTCTTCAAATTATGATGACGACAGGCTTGGCGAGATGCTTCTCAAGGCCGGAAAGATTAATTTGCAACAGTATGAACATTCTGTGGAACTTCTCAAAAAGACCGGTAAAAAACAGGGGGCAATTCTTGTAGAGCTCGGGTATATAGCACCGAAAGATCTGTTCTGGGGGGTAAAGTACCAGGTAAGAGAGATCATATACAGTCTTTTCCAGCTCGAAAATGGTTATTACGAATTCCTACATGGTGAGGTTCCAGAGGATGACATTATATCCTTAAAAATGAGTCTTGGTGAATTAATATACGAAGGTGTAAAAAGAATAAACAACTGGACAAGAATTCAGCAAGAAATGCCACCAATGGATGCTGTCCTGAAGTTAAGCAATAATCCATTGACTCTTTTCCAGGAAGTAAAATTAGATGAGAGTGACAAAAAGGTGCTAACACTGGTTGACGGGAAAAGAAGTATCAAAGAGATCATCGATTCTTCAGGTATATCCTCTTTTGATGCCATGAAAACACTTTATGTGTTATATTCGATAGGTATCCTGGAGCAAAAAGAAAAAGAGGAAGAAGAGGTTATCCCCATTACAGTGGATGAACTGATGGAGGAGGTAAGTGCAGAAGAAAAGGAGTTTATTGCCGAGGTAAATGAATTCTACGAAAAGCTGCCCCATCTGAGCAGAACTGAGATACTGGGTATAAAACCAGGAGAAGATCCAAGAGAAATAAAGAAGGCCTATTACAGGCTTGCCAAGCGGTATCATCCTGACAAATATTACACATCAGGGAATGAGGATATAAGGGAGAAACTAAACGAGATATTTAACATCATAACAAAGACCTACGAAGAAATCATGTTGAATCCTGACCTGATCAAGGATGAAGCTCAGAAAGACCCAACTGAAAGACCCCTTTCTCCAGAGGACAGGGCAATGCAGCAGTTCAGGATAGGTTTGCAGGAATACAAACAGGGTAATTACTGGGGAGCTGCAGATTCTTTCAACTGGGCATGTCGACTTGACCCTGAAAGAGGCAAATACTGGTATTATCTTGCCCTGAGTCTCAAAAGGATACCCAGAAAGTTAAAGCAGGCAGAGGAGGCAATGAGAGAGGCTGTAAGGCGTGAACCGTACAAGGCAGAGTACTACATTGAACTGGGTAATATCTATCTCAAGGCAGGTCTCAGGAAAAGAGCAAAGACACAATTTGAAAAGGCTCTCAAAATAAAGCCCAACCATCCTGAAGCGCAAGAGGCGTTGAGGTCTTTGGTGGATATCTAAAAGTCAGGAAAGACCTTGACGGAGAGGGTTATGCTATCTCCCATATCGTATTCTGCCTTCAGGATTCCTCCTTCTATGTATTCAAGCTTAAATCCATCATACCCCTCTGCTACAAGCCTTTTGGCATCAGCAGGACAGCCCTCTTCACAACCAAACACCCCTTTGATCATCCGTGGTATCAGACCTTCGAGGTCGATGTCTTCTATATCTATGTTCTTATCTGACAGGTAGTTTTTAAATTCCTCAACAAGCTTTCGGGTATCAAGACTGAAGGGGTTTTCTGTTGACTTTGAAAAGGTATTTCCCTGAATCTCAAATTCGATCTCCATCTACTCCTCCTTAGTAGAAGATTTTTAACAGAATAGCTTTAGTTTTTATAGTTGTAGTTAATCCATGCTGAATAACAGATACAGGGTTGGTAAATTATAATAAAAATCTTCATTTACACACTACCTCTTTAGAAGGGTATAAAAATTTTTAATTTAATTAGAAGTATTCCAAAAGAGCAATAAGGGCGATGTTCAAAATTATACTGGAAAAACAAAGACAATTGCAGCAATTATAGGTAAAAGGACGAAAGGAAGGATAGTCTTTAGTTTAAAAATTACAGGCCATTAATTTTGACAAAATATTTACTGATATGATAAATTGTAATACTTTTGCCTTAAGAGGCCTGAAATGATAATAAAAAAATCCAGGCAATTATACAAAAAAGCCATTTCAGTAATTCCAGGTGGAGTCAACAGTCCTGTAAGAGCCTACAAGGCTGTTGGAGGCAATCCCCTATTTATCTCACATGCTAAAGGGTCAAAGATATATGATGTTGACGGTAATACCTATGTTGACTATGTCCTTTCCTGGGGGCCTCTAATATTAGGCCATAGCCATCCCCGAGTGGTAAAGTCTTTGAAGATGGCTGCCGAAAAAGGCACATCCTATGGTGCTCCTACGGAGCTGGAAATAAAACTTGCACAGATGGTTTTAAAGGCCTACCCTTCAATGGACAAGGTGAGAATGGTTAACTCCGGTACCGAGGCTACCATGAGTGCCATAAGGGTTGCCCGTGGATTTACCGGCAGAGACAGGATCATAAAGTTTGAAGGATGCTACCATGGCCATGCAGATGGGCTTCTTGTAAAGGCAGGCTCTGGTGCTACAACCTTTGGAGTGCCTGACAGCCCGGGTGTTCCCAGAGCATATGCAAGAAATACCATAACGCTTCCCTTTAATAATCTTGCAGCTGTTAAGGATGTGATAGAGAAGGAATGGAAAAATATAGCCTGTGTGATACTTGAGCCTGTTGTGGGAAATATTGGCTGTGTGCTGCCAAGGAAAAGGTTTCTTGAAGGGCTGAGGAAGCTTACAAAGAAATACGGTATAGTACTAATCTTTGATGAGGTAATGACAGGTTTCAGGGTATCCTATGGAGGGGCCCAGGCATATTATGGAATTGAGCCTGACATGACATGTCTTGGAAAGGTGATAGGAGGAGGACTTCCAGTAGGAGCCTATGGTGGAAAGGCTGAAATAATGGATATGGTGGCTCCAGAGGGTCCTGTATATCAGGCAGGAACCCTTTCAGGCAATCCCCTTGCGATGACCGCAGGTATAGAGACCCTGAAGATACTGTCAAGAAAAAACACCTATAACAGGCTTTTCTCCAGTGCTGAGGCGCTTGAGGAGGGGCTGAAGGATGCTTCTAAAAAGGCAGGGGTGAAAACAAAGTTTTACAGGGCTGGTACGATGTTCTGTACCTATTTTACTGATAAAGAGGTAATAGACTATACAACAGCCAGGATGGCTGATACAGAGAAGTTCGCACGATTTTTTAAAGGTATGCTTGACAGAGGGATATACCTTGCACCAAGCCAGTTTGAAGCAGGCTTTATAAGCCTTGCTCATAGAGATAGAGATATTGAAAAGACAGTAAGGGCAGCGTACGAGGTGATGAGGCGATTATGAAATTACAGAGCTAACAGGGAGGCAAGAAATGAAGGGTCTTGAATGGTTCAAAGAGAATCTAACACTCAAGGGTAAGATAATTATAGCCCTACTGTTACTGGTAATCATAGTCGGTGGAGGGATTGTAGCATTTAAATTCTATGACTTTACACAGAACAACCCCAAGTTCTGTGTAAGCTGTCATTTAATGAAACCCGCCTATGAGGCATGGCAGAAGAGTGAGCATACCGGAATAAACTGTCATGAATGTCATCATCTGTCAATTCCCGAGCAGAACAGACTGTTAATAAACTTTGTCCTTCACAGGCCCAAAACCGTTCCTCCCCGTCATGGAAAGGTAATAGTGCCCTGGAAGTACTGTGTAAAGTGTCACTGGGAGACCAATGAGAAGTATCCCAATGCCAAAAAGATCAACTTCTCACCAATGCATGCAAAACACTACTTCATGGAAAAGATAGAATGTTCCAAATGTCATGGTTATATAGTACATAAATTTGTGCCCGAGGCACGCTTCTGTGTGAATTGTCATAAAGGCAAGGAGGTTCACGGTGCCGGCATGGAAGGGCTTGCCTGTCTGAATTGTCATACGGACAGAACAGTAGATCTGAGACCTGGCAGGAAGAAATGTCTTTTCTGTCACGGTGATTCCTCAATCAGGATGGAGTTGCTTGCTGATAAGACACTTGATGTGACCCATTATCAGCCTTCCGAGGAGATAATAAAGAAGGCAATAAAGATAAACGTACCCAAGAATGCGCCAATGCAGTTTTACTGTTATAAGTGCCATAAACCTCATGAAAAGATAAGACCTGATTATGGCACATGTATGAGTTGTCATCGTCAGATAATTAATGTGGGTAGACATAAATTACATGTACAAAATATGGGTCTTGAGTGTACAACCT
>JAADHP010000013.1 GCA_013151785.1 Nitrospirota bacterium
GCTGTCTTCTTCCCAACACCTGGAAGTGCTGTTAAAAGCCCTGTATCACCGGAATCAATGGCACTTAAAAGGCTATCTACCTTTGCTCCGGAGAGTATGTTAAGGGCAAGCCTTGGCCCCACGCCGGTGACTCCAAGCAGCGTCCTGAACACCTCCCTTTCCCTCTCATCAGAAAATCCATAAAGTTCGATCGAGTCATCCTTTACATTTGTGTGTATGAAAAGAAACACCTCACCCCCCTCCTCAGGGAGATCGGAAAGAAGACTGAGAGGAACATGAACCTCATAACCCACCCCATGCACCTCTACAATAATGCCACCGGGTCTTTTTAATATTAACTTTCCTCTCAGTGAGCCAATCATGATTGATTTATAATTTTACCATAACTGGTTATAGTTACGTCATATTTAACAAACCACCCAAACAGAGGTTTTAAAAATTGTCATGATTATTATAAAATTAGTATTATGCAAACTGTGGAATACATACCTGTCACAGTAGATAAAAGCCATATAATCACCATAGGCGAAAGGCTGTATACAGAAAGCATCGAATTTATACGAGAACTGGTCAACAATGCCTATGATGCTGATGCAACAGAGGTCAAAATCACTGTAAAAAAGGACTCCGTAGAGATTGAAGACAATGGAACCGGTATGGATAAGGAGGGACTTATTCAATACTTTAACATCGGTTCCCAGTATAAGCTATATGAATCAAAATCTCCCATATACAAAAGAGACCGCATCGGACAGTTCGGTATTGGCAAGTTTGCCTCCCTTGCAGCATGCCGGCGTTTTGAGGTTCTTACCAGAAAGGGCGGTTTTGCAGGCAGGGTGGTATTTGATAAAGAAGAGTGGGAAAAGACCCCTTCAGAGTGGACCATCCCCCTTGAAATACTTCCACCTGAGGCAAGAGAGCATGATGGAACCACTGTACGGCTACTGGGACTGCAACGTGAATTCAGACTGGAAGATATAGAGGCCAAAATCATAGAAGGCACCCCTTTAAAGGCCCCCAATTTTAAGGTCATACTCAACGGCCACACAATTAAGCCCCGAAGCCTCTCGGGCCATACAATCCCCGTGCTTGAAGGAACTCCCTTTGGCCCTGTTACAGGTGAAATAATTATACTCCCTGAGACAGCAGCCTCCACAGAGAACAGAGAACATGGGTATAGAGGTAAAGGTGAAACAGGTAACCATCACACGTGGATTCTTTGGTATGGAAACCTGGGGAAAGACAATGGCAAGGATAAGGGGTGAAATTAATGCTGATTTCCTCCCGGTAACAAGCGACCGCACAGGATTTGTACGGGACTCGGAAGAGTACAGGGCATTCCTGAAGGTCATGGAAAAGGTGATGGTGGCAGACGTAAAGACAGTGCTACACAGGCTTACTGTCAGGAAGGAAGGACGAAAGGTCAGCAAGGCCCTGAATGAGGCATTAAGAAGGGTTTACAGGGCACTTGCCAGGAATCCTGACCTGTCACCCTTTGGAGCCATACCCATAGCAGGTGATGAGGAAGGCATAGGTGGTGGTGGGGTTGTAACAGAAAAAAGAGAGGGTAATGGAAAAGAAGAGGTAAAGCCTCCCAACCCGGATATCAGAAATGGTGTTCTGCCACCACAAAAAAAATCAAGAAAGAGGCGTAATCCCCTTGTGAAAAAGATCACTCCAAATGCAATCGTGAAAAAGGTAAAATTCGGACAGACGGGTATTACCTGTTGTGTGGACAGCTTCGGAGAAAATGCCCCAGAGGTCTTTTCTGAAGACACCACTATTTATATCAATAAGGACCATCCCCTGTACAGGAAGGAATCAAAAAAGATCGAAACCCATGTACTTAATCTGGCAAGACTTATCACACAGGAGATTGCCCTGATGCACACCACCCGAAACCCAAGGCAGGCATTCCAGCGACAGAGCAAACTCCTGAAGGATGCCCTTATTGATGACTGAAAGGATGGAAGAGAAACATGCTTACCATTGATATACCCGGCTTTGGTAGGGTAGAGATTGAACACCTTGTCTCTGATTTTACAGGCACCCTCTCTGAGGATGGAAGACTCTGCCAGGGGGTACGTGAACGATTAAATAAGCTCTCCGAGTCTGTTAAGATCCATATCCTCACAGCAGATACCTTTGGCAGGGCACGTGAGGAACTGAAAGACATAAACTGCACAATACACATTCTTGAAGGAACTGACCATGACATACAGAAAGAGGATTATGTAAGGCAGCTTGGTCCTGAAAGGGTCTTTGCCCTTGGCAACGGTAACAATGACCGAAGAATGCTACAGGTTGCCCGTATCGGGGTTTCAGTGCTGCTGAAAGAGGGCTGTGCCACTGATGCAATCATGGCCTCAGACATTCTGGTAAAATCCATTGAGGATGGCCTTGACTTGTTGCTTCAGACAAAGCGTCTGAAGGCTACCCTGAGATTTTAGTCTTAAATATCAGAAGGTCTTACTCCCACCAGTCTGAGCTGGATATTCCTTCCACCTTCCCATTCATTTATCTGGGGTATGTAGGCCACATCCACCCTTGAGGAAGACTCTGCAACATCCAGCATCTCGCCAAGATCAAACCCTATGGCATCAATATAGAAGGATCTCTCCTTAAGCCTCATCTTCAGATGGTTATTACCAACCACCCTTGGCTCTATCACCTCAAGCCCCTTTGTGCCAAGTACAGGTTCTGGATTACCATAACCAAGGGGCTCTAAAAGCCTTATCTCTCTTAAAAGATTAAAATTCACCTCTTTCAAAGAAACAGAGGCATCAAGTGTAAGTGTTGGTATGAGATCCTCATCTGTAAGGGTTTCACCGATTATCCGGTTCATTCTCTCCTCGAACTCCTCCAGCCTCTGCACCTCAAGCCTGAGGCCTGCTGCCTGTCTGTGCCCCCCAAAGGACAACAGGATATCAGAACATTTCAAAAGCCCCTCATAGAGATCAAAGGATGGGATACTGCGTGCCGAGCCCTGGGCAATACCATCCTTGATTGTAAATACAAAGGAGGGTCTGTAATACATCTCCGTAAGCCTTGAAGCCACAATCCCTACCACACCCTCATGCCAGCCCTCAGAGGCAAGCACAATTGTGAGGTCATAGCCTTTATAATTCAGTTGTTCCA
>JAADHP010000236.1 GCA_013151785.1 Nitrospirota bacterium
TGAACTTTCGCTCATCTATTTTTGGTGGTTTAATTTTCATCACTTTATGTCCCATCTTTTAAGTAAAAAGGATAGACGAGGTTAAACCTGTTGTTTGTCACTCGTACCCGATAATCAATACTTATTAATAATTTTCCTGTATCAGAATATTCTGTGGATGCCTCTACCCTGATCAACTCGATTCTTGGTTCCCATAGGGTGAGGGCTTCACGTACACTATTCTCCACCAGGGTGACGGTAGCCGTGTTAATAGGGGCAAAAACCAGATCGTGAATTCCGCACCCAAAATCAGGTCTCATGACGCGCTCGCCCTTGGCTGTTCCCAGGATTATCCAGATCGCCTCCTTTATGTCCTCTTCATAGTGGGACATGGCGATCTTCCTGTCATGGTCTGTTCTTACAGGGTATTTCCATCCCACACCCAGAAAATCTCTTGCCATTTATCGTCTCCTTATTATCCTCCTATCAATACTGTGGGACAGCCCATAACAATGGAATTGGGCGGCCCGCTTTCAACAATCATATCACCCTGACGCGCAGCAGGGTATTGTTGATAAGAACTGTGGCACTGCCCATCGTAATGACCCCTCCCACATGCGGCACAAGCCCGGGGGACATCAGGGGGCATGTATGGAAGTCCGCTGTTGCCCTCCAGGCAGGCATTCCTCCGATAAGCACATTAACACTTCCTGGTCCTGGACTCAATGGAGTTCCATGACTGGTCATGTCTCCTACTCTGGCTGCTGGCTGACCCATCTAATCACCTAATTAATTTTTACAGGCAGACCCTGAATGGTTAAAACTGCATTGGATTTAAGGGTCAATGAAGTCGTACCCTCTATCTCCACCATATTTGCCTTGATCTTAAGCTGCAAGGCACTTTCGATACTTATAGCGTTCTGCACAGAATCAATCGTCATCTTATTGTTTCCTGTTTTATCAATGATTTCAATCTTTTCCTGACCGGCAGAATCATCAAGGACAATCTTATGTCCTCCATTTGTGTGGATCTCAATCTTTTCCTGTTTAGCAGTATTGTCGTCATTAAAGATGATTTCATGACCACTTCGTGACCTTATCTTTCTTATGTTATTCTGGCCATCGCTGTTTGACTCCGGCGGAGTATCAACCCCGTTCCAGAGAGTCCCGATCACATACGGATAATTAATATCACCCTGTTCAAAGGCCGCGAGCACCTCATCACCAACCTCCGGGAGAAAGAAGCTTCCCCTTTGTCCACCCGTCATTAAAGTAGCTATGCGCACCCAGTCAGTTTCATTATCATCAGAGAGCCAGGGGAATTTTATTTTGACCCTTCCCAGTCCATCGGGATCCTGGTTATTGGTAACAATTCCGGGTACAACTCCTGCAATTCGGCTGATACCTTCGGTTTGACTCTCCAGTGCATCCAGAATACTCATTTTGCACCCTTTTTCTTTGATGTTGAATTTTTCGTAACCGAGAAGTTCGTTCTATAACCGTTATTACCTATGGTGTGTTTTACACCTTTAACATAATATTTGCCGCCAAACCTGGTTCCCATTTTCTCAAGCTCTATAGTCACGCCTGGCCGGATTGCCGGGATGCCAACACATTCCCCTTCACCTGTAATAAAGGTGTCACTGGCTTTATTTAACTCTGCAAGGGCAATTAATTTTGCATGTTCTACTGAATTGACGATCACGTTAGTTATGACCTTTTTCACACTTCCGTGTCGTTTCTGAGTTATCTGACTCCCTGTCTCCTGTCCGGTTTTCTTATTACGTTCCTCTCCAGCTTTAGCTATGCCAATCAAGGGGGTTCCTGGATCGCGGGGATTATGCCCCCTTACCTCAACCTCTGTTACCTGTCTGGCAGTATTGATAAGAGGGCGAAAATTGATAATATCTTTTCCTAATGTCAGTTTTATCACTTCCTTTCTATCGTCCTTTGGTTTAACAAAGTATATGGTTTTTCTGTCCACATAAAATATATATCCACTTTTTTCAGCAAGGTCTTTAATAAAAGCGTAATATGTTGTCTGACTGTCCTTGCGCAGATGTCTGTTATACTTTCCTGTAGTATCTACCTCAAACTCCATACCTGCTTCTTTTGCAATCGTCTCGACTATATCACTGTAAGACTTATCAACAAACGTTCTCTCAGGAGTAGCCCTTTTCAAATAATCGTAGGAGAGATCCTGACCACCAATCGTAATGGTGGGAGTTTCACCGACAGAAAAATTCGGTTCTATACGTGTAATATTCCCCATTACCATGGTATGGAGGTCGTTTTCATATCCCATCTCTATGGCAACCTTGTTTCCTACATTGAAAAGTTTATGATCAAGCCATTTAAATGTTTGGGATTTCATGTCAAACTCGTCATATATTGTCATTGTAAAGCTGGCACCTTCATCAAGTTTCTCGTCAACTGATACGTCAATAATCGCCATTGCAATATTCGGGGGCAACTTCTCGTCCTCAATCTTTACCCTGAATCTTGGAGCATAGAAATTGAAAGTTTTTGCTGATAATTTTTCTAAAGCCACTTTCTGTTACTCCTTCAGAGGGATTATGAGCTCTTGCCCCGGATTCAATATGCGGGGATTATCAATCTTATTTGCCTCAGCAATCAGTCTCCAGTCTTTGGGATTTCCATATTCCCTGGCAGCTATGGACCAGAGGCTGTCCCCCTGGGTAACCACCCATCTTTTGGTCAAGTCTGCTGATTGGAAAGAAATCTCTTTAACCTGTACCTCTACCTCCCTATACTCTTTTAACGTAACACTAAGTGTTGCCCTGACCGGAATTCCTTCCGGAAGGAACATTGTAAATCTCTTAGTTACCCTTTCAATAACACATTGAAAAACAAATGCCCCCCAAATAAAAAGGCAGACTGGTGGGGCGTGCAGGTCAGAGTCAATATCCATCAAACCCTTTGCTGCATCTGGTAACTTACTGAACATGCTTCCAGCATCCCAGCCGGTAATCCGATCAGTAAAGATTCTCACATCTATGCCCTGCTCATACGTGTCGAAAAAGAGATCCAAAGTTACTGACCTGGCATTCCCACTTACAAACTGATATATTGGAGAAGAAAGACCCGGTATATTTACCTCTGCAAACTGGTTGCTTTTTTCAACACTTAATTCTTTAGGGTTGAACAGACAAGGCACTATCAACGCCGGATTGTCTTTTCTGGTCAAAAATGCCTTTACCAACATCTACAATCCCCTCCTCTCTCTTTCTATCCTGATCCTTCGCTCTATATTATGATAGACCTGATCCGAAATGCGATTTATATCAAAGTATTGTTTTATATCCATATCACTAAGAGAATGAGTAGATGCTGGTTTTTCTGCCACTGCCTCTTTTGTCTCAATCACGATTTTCTTGAGCTCTTCGAACTCCTCTTCCATCTTTCGCTGCTTATGAAAGTAAAAATTATCTTCACCGTCCATCTTAAAGGCAGTTCTTTGCCGAGCACTTATGTAATTGATATTATCAGATCCGATTCCGAAACTATAATGGTGATGTTTTATTAAAGGTTTATTAACAGTTGTCCAATTCTGAAAGGTCTTATTAAAAAGATCTTTATTAATGTTATCCCGTGCCTTATTATCCAGTAGTAAATTAACTTGAGAAAACATTGCAGGTATTTTATATTCAAATCCAGAATGGTACGTCCTTTTAATAGAAGGGGTTTTCGAGAGCCTCTGAAAACTTGTCACCTGTGCCTGAGGGTTTATAACCTGCACATTTTTGCCAAAGTTGAAGAGTCTTTCACTGTATGAAGAAATATTGCAGGCCCTTTGGAGATAGAAAAAAGCATCCGTAGCTGAAAATGACGGTTGCAACATCGTGTTTATATTCCCCGTCCGGGAAAGCATGGATTGTATAAAGAAGAATATAGACTTTTTTTTCGCTGAAAAGTGTACCGCAGAAAGGAGCACGGATTGTGGGATTAGTTTTTCGGTCATAAAGCATGAAAACAGCCGTTTTATCTCCTGAATGCCCTTTACAGTTATTGACATCATATCCTGTTTATGTAAATGTAATTGAAGCAGGATATTCATGTTATTTTTCTGAGACAGGACATGTCCTCTATTTTTATAAAAGAGCATTACTGGAAACCCAAAGGGATTTGTTTTGTTCAGACGGTATTTATTCACAACTTTCTGGTGAAAGTATAAATCCGACATGGCAATGCCTCTGTCTTTATCCGTCTTTTTCATTTTCTTAGCCCTTCTGGATACCATGATGTGCAAGTTCAATGCTCTCGAAGGCTACTGTGTTACTGTCTGCCCTGAGTTCCGGTCCTGTCCACTTAACAGGATAAGCCATGGTGAAATTCCACCGCCACTTATCTTCACCAGCAATATCCATTAAGATAATCGAGCCATTTTTCCGCTTAAACCTTCCACTGACTACATCCTGATGCCATCTCCACATTTCGTCAAGGTCGGTGATACCCCGCTTCAGGGTTATATTCTGATATTTTGTTCTTTTAGGAAGCTGATGAACATAATCATTGACTCCTCCTTCTTCATATGACTCTGTCTCGGTTTCCAGCTGAAGACCTGTAACCTCCGAGACCTTGGCAACCGTAATCCCGTCAATTTCTAACCGAAACCTGAAAGACCTGTAAGGGTCTGACCTACTTCCTGTTGTCATCGATTCCTCCTCGTTTTCCAACTGCTTAACTTCGAACTTACACTTCCGGGTGAATCTGAAGCTAATTCATTAAAAAGGTCTGACTTTATTCCATCTCCAGGATACTCCTTTCCTTTCCCCCGCTGAGTTGCCGATTTATTCTGGAGATTTCTTCAACCCACCTATGCCTTTCTTTATGTTCCATACTCATAATCTCTTCATGCGACCAATGAAAGTGATATGCGATAAAGGCTACCTCCTCATATACTCTATTGAGGGGGTAGCCTATAATTCCCCCGGCAACTCAACCTCTGTCTCAAACTGGTGTTCACATTTCGGGCACGACACTTTTATCCTGTCCGTGCCGTTTTCATTGATCCTCCTGTAAAATTCCTGCAGATAGGAGAGATCAGCAGCAAAAAGATTTTCAATCACCTTCGGATTAATACTCTCCAGACTTCCAAGTTTGGTAATAACCCTGGAAAGCAGAATCAGGGTTAAATAAGCAGGGTTTGACTGTACCCTGGAATCCTTCAGGGGCAATATCTCATCAGCAGCAGTAGCAAGACGCATAATGCCTTTTTTATGAAGATTACCATCTTCATCCACAAATCCTTTTGGTAAAGTAAATTCAAACTCTGTCTGAAAAGCCATGGTAGCCTTCCTCCTTACTCATTTATGAAACACGTTTAAATCCCTCATGGACTATCTCAAGGGTTTCAATGGCAACTTCATTGCCCTTGGCACTGAAATCCGGGGGATCATATTTTGTGGGCCATGCCCTGACAATATCCCAACGGGCTTTGTCATTGCCAGCTTCATCAATCAGAATAATCGACACATTCTTTCTTGCACCCTCCGCCCCTGTATCTATAACCTGCTGTCTCCAGTTATAGAGGTCCAGGGTGTCTGTAATGCCCCATTTCAGGGTAATATTGCCGTACTTTGTCAATCCTGATAATTTGCGGGAAACCGGGGGTTCATCTCCCTCTCTGTATTCAACCGGGTCCGTCGTAGTATCAGCAAAGCTGCACTCATTAAACCCTGCCTGCGTGATTCCGTCTATCTCAACACGGAATCTGAATTGTCTGTAAGGATCTGGTCTCGGCATTTTTTATATCCTCCTCGTTTCTGATAATTTTCCGTATTTATATCAATATGGTTACTCTGAAACAGATGATCCTCCAGCCCACTGTGCTATGCGGAATATCACGAATTCTGCTGGCTTCACAGGTGCAACACCGATAATACATATGAGCCTTCCGTTGTCAATGTCATTCTGGGTCATGGTGGTCCTGTCACATTTGACAAAAAATGCCTCTTCAGCTTTTGTCCCCATAAGGGCTCCGTCTCTCCAGACCCGGGCAAGAAATTCAGTGACAGTTGCCTTTACCCTCCCCCAGAGTTTTTCGTTATTAGGTTCAAAGACAACCCATTGAGTAGCCCTTTCAATCGACTCTTCCATGTATATGAAAAGCCTTCTTATATTAATGTATTTCCAAAGAGGATCACTCGCTACAGTACGTCCTCCCCAGACCAGATTACCCTTACCCGGGAAATTCCGGATTACATTTATACCTGCGGGGTTCAGTACTTCCTGCTCTCCCTTTGTGACTATCCTCTCCAAACCAACAGCACCTGCTACCTTTTCGTTGGCAGGTGCCTTGTGAACACCACGTTCACTGTCACTGCGGGCATAAATTCCGGCTATCGCTCCACTGGGGGGAAGATTGATAATATCCTTGGTGACAGGGTCAGAAGCCTTTATCCATGGATAGTAGAGTGCAGCAAAGCCCCTTCTTGAACCCAGGTCATCCCGTTGAGCCTTAATGCTATTCGATCCTGTTACTTCTGCCCCATAGTCAGAATCCAGAATGGCAAAACGGTAGCGCATCCTTTCACAATGATCAATCATGGCCTGCTGCACGGAGAGACTGGTTTGGCCGGGAATTGCCAGCAGACTTATACCATCCACTTTCTCCAGAGGGGTAAGGCCGGTTGTATAGTCTATGACTGATAAATCGTCATCGCCCCCGCCTGTAAGTGACTGGTCTGTCAGGATGGCTGGCAGGAGATTCCCGGCATCAGCTGATGTAGCAGGAGGATCAACAGGCTTAACGTCAGCTATGCTTGATGAAGTAATAATTCGTGTAAAAAAGCGTGGATGTCTTGGATCCATGGCCAGTTCAGTGTATGTCTCTGAGAGGGAGCCCTTTTTCAGAGTCAAGGTGAATTCCATTGAAGAGACACTGACATCTGGATCGGCAGGAGCGAGGCCATACGTGTTGGTTATGCCGGTTGAGAGCAGGATTTTCTTCCCGGTTATACCATCAATTACAGCATAATCATCATTTGTACCATTGGTGATATGAACGATACTTCCAGTGAAAAACTTTGCAGTGCTGGTTAACCTGACCTCCTTGTCCCCGCTTGCTATATCGGCTGTTCTCAAAATAACGGGTGAAGTGTAAGCATTTGTCAGATCACCTTCTATAGTAATAGTGTTACCGACAATGCCTTTTATAATGGCGTTTTCATTATTGCTGGCATCTTCGATCCTGACCCTGTCCCCTGCTTCAAAACCACTGGAGTCATCTACGGTAATATCCCTTTCACTGATAGATGAAACATTTACCTGCTTTTTGAATACGGCCACTACACCGGAAATGGAACTGTATGATGTTGTTATCTGAATATTGTTACCATCAACACCCACATTAAGTGCCTCAACATTAATGGCATCATTGCCGTCCCTGTTTTGAATGGTATAACTTGCCTTGGCCGCCGTAGCACTGGCTACACGAACAACATACGCCCTTTTGCCTCCGTTTCTGAAAAAGGCATCTACTGCATAGCCGAGATATATTCTCGGACTGCTTATAAAGTCACCGAAGGCAGACTCGAACTGACTCCAGCTGGTCACCAGTGTAGGCTCAAGTATCGGACCCTTTCTTGCCGCGCCGATAAAAGCCGTTGTACTTGTACTGACCCCCTCAATTGGCTTTGCACCAATCTCGATCTCCTCAACATATACGCCCGGCGATAAATACTCTGGCATTTTAAACCTCCTTTTCTAAAGATTCATGGAAAATCAATGATTACCAAGGATATCGTCTTTCCCTCCTCAATGGTTGTGGACACAGTTTTGACATCCGCACCTTTCTTGATTTCAATGGTTATGGATTCTGGCTCATTACCCTTGAAATAAAGAACAAATTCTCCCCTTGCATCTACTATGGTCTTTATGGCCTTACCTGGCACTGTTACTTCTGCATTAACTGCCTGCTCTGCATTTAAGATCAGGCCCCTGACAAGGGTCGCATGGTCAGGAAAAGGATAAGAAGGTTTTGGCTTGAGCTCAATTTCAACAACGGGTTTCCTTGAATCAAGGAGAGATATATCAACAGCTTTCTCTTCAGAAAAATACCAGTCTGATTCTATAACAACAGTGTAAATACCGTCAGGCAGGTTGGTAAAGGTATAATATCCGCTCAGATTCTTAACAGCTTTTCCATCTCCCTGCTTAATCATCACACTGATACGGCCAACAGGTTCTTTTTTTGTATAATCATCTACAGGCCATACTGCAAAGGAAAGCCTTGTAAATATGACATCAACGGCATATGGAGTAAACTTGTCTGTACCATAAGGCATGATAACTTCCACCTTAATAACTTTTCACTCTGGTTAATGAGAGTATTTCGTCTCTTTTGATGTCACTCGCTGCATACCCAACTGACGTGTTGAATCTATCCTTATTGGTGTAACCATGTAACTTACAGACAATCTATAGGCAACCTCTTGAAAGGCACTCCATATCTTGGTCAGATCATCAAGTGATATCGGATTAAAAAGCAGCTTTATTTCTTCATCCGTTCCCGAAAGTGATTCCTTCAGAACAGTACCTGTCAAGATTGGATTATCATGAAATATCTGCATGACCTTGCCCAATATAATCTTCTCCTGTGTCTTGTAATTGCTGTATGGCGTAACGAGATATAATAGATCCAATGATAGGGGAGGTGGCTGCAGAAGTGAATCATTAACCCTCAGAGGTTCTGCATTCCGGATATATGGATTTTCATGTATATGGTAGAGAAAAATAGACACCTTGTTTGCACTTCCTCCTTCATCCTTAATCTCTTTAGGCGATTTAAAAGTAATTTCCGGTTTTGGATCAACATCAACCCATGGGTCATCTTCCAATAATTTTCTTAATGTCACACCTATGTCCCCTATAACAGTAAAAATACTCATGCCTGCACTCCTGTTTCAAGTAACTCATAGTATTTTCCAAAGTCTCCCTTTACACAGAGCTTGCCCATCTTCTGCATCTCCCGCTTCACCGCAAGTATTATATGACGCATACCTATCTCTGAAGACTCCTCTGCAGCATAAAAAGCCGCTGTTAAGGCGACGTTCCTAATATTTCCTCCTGCAAGCTTTAACTTCTCAGAAAGGAACCTCCAATCTATATCCTTATCCAATGGTGCATCATCAGGAAATATTTTCCTCCATATCAACTCTCTCTGTCTCTCGTCAGGGAAAGGGAACTCAACAGTAACGTGCATTCTTCTGGAAAACGCTTCATCAATATTCTTGCTGAGGTTTGTAGCAAGAATAACAATGCCTTCATGCTCTTCCATTTTTTGCAGGAGATAGTTGATTTCAATATTTGCATACCTGTCATGGGCATCTTTTACCTCACTTCTTTTACCAAAAAGCGCATCAGCTTCATCAAAAAAGAGGATCGCATTCCCGGAAGAAGTATCATTGAAAACGCGGTTCAGATTCTTCTCTGTCTCACCTATGTATTTGCTTACAATGGAGGAAAGGTCAATTTTATACATTTCAAGCTTGAGTTCCTTAGCAATAATACCGGCTGCCATTGTCTTACCAGTACCTGACGGTCCTGAAAAAAGTATATTCAATCCCCTGCCAAGTGCAAGCTTCTTTTCAAATCCCCACTTGAAATAAACAAGGTGTTTATACTTGATATAGTCACAAATCTCTTTCAAATGTCTGACTTTCTCCTCTGGCAGCACGATATCATTCCATGAATAATGATGGGGTACCTTTCTTGAATAAGTATTCAACCTTTGATGGGTCTGCATACCGCATGCCCTGTAAATACCGTCAATCGTAAGGCCATCTCCGTTGGAAAACCGTCTTGCGTTAAGGACAGCATTTATTATCTGGTCCCGGCTGAAATTAAACCTGCCTGAAATAGTATCAATGTCATCCTCTGATATCCCGTTGTCATTGAGCTCAGTGAGCCATATCATTTTTCTCTCAGCGTATTCCGGCATCTTGAACTCAAAAGGACACCATTGATATCCCCTTTCAACATTCTCAGGCATCCACATAACGTCAGCGCTTATAAATGTAGCCCATGACATCTCATTGATGGTCCTCAGGAGGATTCTTCCAAGCAACTCCGCCTTTTCATCTGCAGCATACAAACAGTCCCCTCCGTCAAGGAAGACCATGGCAGACTGAAGTGCTGCCTCTCTGAAAAGATTTCTTATGATTGATCTCTGTTCGGATTCAAAGGAGATGTCCTTGAGGTCTGCGATTAAGACTGGCAGATTGAATTCTTCACACAGCTCCAGCACCAGGGCTTTCTTCTCTTCATTTGCCTTTCCGTGAAGCCAGAAAACGGACTTGTTTGTATTTTTTTTGTCTATAAGAAATTTCCTTATTTTTTCTTTTATATCTTTCCTGACTAAAGCATCTGAAGGACTTCTCCCTGGATAATAAATCCGTGCTATGCCTGACAGGTTTGAGTAGAGCCCGTTGTCTCCAATCAAATACCGCTTAATCCTTTCATCAAGCCTGAATCTACGGCTCAGGAACGCCTCATCTCCATAATCATCTATAAAATGAATAAGGCCAAAATACAGAAGTGGAGCATCTGGAGAAAAGAAACAACAACTCCTCAGTTTATCCTCGGAATTATTATGCAGGGTATCAAGTGCAAGGCTTATGGATGGTGCCTTCTTTGTCAAGTCATCATTGAAGTAGGCATATATCCTTTCATAACTTCTGTCAATCTCAGAAGCAAGGGCCATGATTAAGACTCCCATCTCAAAAGGCATCAGTCCAAATGTTTCTGCTAACCTCAGCAAGGGGAAAAAAGTTTCATTTTCGGTGTTTAATTTTTTTTTGGCTATATCATCTCTAACTCTTTCTATAAGGCTGTTAATCGACTTTATCTCAGGGGTATTCAGATAAGCTGACTCTTTTTCTCTTGAAGAACTAAGCAATGAGACAACCTCTTCTTCTGATACAAATAAACCCTTTGTACTGTTGCTATCATTCTTGTCCTGTTTTTGCCTTATTCGTAACTCTCTCAGAAGTTGGAGTTTGAGCAAGCCCAACTCATCGGAAAGATGATGAAGAAAGTCCTTATAATATAAGGAAACAGCAGATGCCTTATGGATGTTTGTATTCTTCATAATTGTTTTTATCTTCTATTTATAAGGTTAGGCTGGTTATATTATGACAGTATCACCTTTAAATCTTTATTTCTTAACCTATTTTGCTTTTTTTTTGATGTATTTATTCAACTTTATTTCTTCTGTTTAGACAAAAGTCCTCCAGAAAGCACCGCTTAAATTAAGGTGTCTTCTCAGTCACCACACTGAAGTTCCTGACCCCTGCAAGCCTCACCTCGTCAATCACCTTCATAAGCAGGCCGACACTTGTATTTCTGTCAGCCTTTATCCTCAGGGAATCCTCTTTCCTGTCATTCAAGCCCTCTATTACAGCCTTCTGAAGCCCCGACAGGCTCACCTCCCTGTCCATAAAGAATATCGCACCCTCCCTGGTGATAATTACTGTCTTTATTGCTTCATGCTCTGTGGCGGCGGTCCTTGACTCGGGCAGCCTGATCTTTACTGCCGGCTCCCGGACCAGGCTGGAGGTGAGCATGAAGAACAGGAGCAGCAGAAAGACCACATCCACCAAAGGTGCAATGTTCATGTGTGAATGACTGTACCTTTTCCGCTCAAACTCCATCCCTGCACCTCATATAAAGGCTTATGATCTCCTTCAGGAGGAATGCTATATCGTCGGCCTGTTTCTCCAGATAGTGGTGCCCCACACTGATCGGAATGGCTACCAGGAGTCCGGCCGCAGTGGTGATAAGGGCCTCCCAGATTCCACCGGCAAGCATGGATGGATTTACGCTTGTACTCGTTGCTATGACCATGAATGCCTTTATCATCCCGATAACAGTACCAGTGAGTCCCAAAAGAGGTGTGATTGTTGCAATCAGCCCAAGCCAGCTCAGTCCCCGTTCCGTCTCCCTCACCTGTCTTGTGCCAACCACTGACAATTCTTTCTCGTCACAGCCCTCTTCCAGCCCTTCGATGATAGGTCCCAGAATCAGGGGTCTTGTCTTCAGCACCTCGTTCAGGGGACGTTCGATTGATCTGAAAATTCCTCTGTACTGAATTGCCTTGTTTATAATTATTGCAAGACCTGCAACAGAACAC
>JAADHP010000305.1 GCA_013151785.1 Nitrospirota bacterium
AGTGTCGCCCTTATCCAGTAGTAGAAGAAGATAACAAAGTATACCTTGCCAACAAACCAGACAATGCCAGGGACGTATTTCAAAAAGGGCAGAATCGCTGTGATGTAGTGAGGGATTGTCCAGCCACCAAGATAGCAGCTTGCAGCAATGCATCCCATTATAATCATACCTATGTACTCCGCAGCATAGAATAGCGCAAATCTCATACCACTGTATTCAACAAAGTAGCCTGCCACAAGCTCACTTTCTGCCTCTGGCAGGTCGAAAGGAGCCCTGTTGGTCTCGGCAATGGCTGCAACAACAAACACGAAAAATCCCAGAAACTGTGGGATTGCATACAACCCTGTAGGGTATGCAGCCTCAGCCTGGGCCTTGACAATCTCTGTGAGGTTCAATGAACCTGACATCATCATCACACCTACAAGGCTCAGGCCCATGGCTATCTCATAGCTTATAACCTGCGCTGTTGATCTCAAGCCACCAAGAAAGGCATACTTTGAATCTGAAGCCCAGCCTGCGAGTATGATACCATATGTACCAAGCGATGACATGGCAAGCACAAAGAGGAGACCTATATTTATATCAGCAACAACCCAGTTCTCATAAAAGGGTATTACAGCCAGTGTGGTAAGCGCAGCCATAACAGATATAATCGGGGCCAGATAAAATACAGGTTTATCAGACTTCTCTGGAATGATATCCTCTTTGAAGAAGAGCTTTAACATGTCAGCAATGGGCTGCAATAGTCCATGAGGCCCCACCTCCATGGGTCCCATCCTTACCTGCATCCTTCCGATAACCTTCCTCTCGAAATAAGTTGCATAGGCAACATGGAACATGACCACACCTATCACTACAGCAATCTTTATTATTATGATTGCTATATTGAGCAGTACATCCAGGCTACCTGGTGGAAAGAGTATCTCAAAAGGGTCCATTATGTCACCTTCTCGATATTTACATTGTTCTTTGTTATTACAATACAACCAAGCACAGGAGACACCTCATAATCCACAAACTGCATGAAATTCAGCCCGGAAAAGGTATTGCACAGAGCAACCTCACCTGCTCTTACATCCTCTGAAAGTTTGATCTTTGCCTCTGCCCTGTGTATATCAGAGCTTACTACCACCTTATCACCATCCTTCAGGGAAAGCCTCTCTGCTGATGATGGATTTATCATTACCAGTGGCTCACCCATTATACTTAAAAGGGCCCTGGAATGTCTGCTTGTGGAACCCGAATGGTAAAGGGGACGTTGCAATTGTATATAAAAGGCCTCTTTATCCCTCTTCTCAGGCAATGAATCTATGCCTTCCACATCGAATTCACCCTCCACACCCCTTAAAGGCTCACCATGATAGGGCCACAGGGCATTACCCTTTGCAATATCCTCATAGCTAAGGCCTGCGTGTAGAGGTGATATATGAATAATCTCCTCCCAGACACTCTCAACAGAGGAGAACTTCCCACTGTCACCCATCTGGCTGGAGATATCAGCTATAATCTGCCAGTCTGCACGACCAGGAGAAACAGTACGCGCTGCCCTGACAGACTGGAGCCTCCTTTCAAGATTTGTAAAGGTACCGTCCTTTTCAGACCATGAGGAGGCTGGCAGTACCACATCTGCCAGTCGGGAGGTCTCTGTAAGATAAATATCCTGCACAATAAGCAACTCCAGAGACTTCAATGCACTTTCTACCTTTTCTCTGTTGGGCAGGCTCTGTATCAGATTCTCACCCATCACATACAATGCCTTCAATTGACCATCCTGTGCAGCATCTAACATCTCGAATAGGTTCATTCCTTTACTTTCAGGCACCTTCTTACCCAATGACTCTTCCATCTTGTGTCTGAACATCTCGAACTCAAGGGGTCTTCCACCTGGTAGCATATGAGGCTCGCAACCCATATCCATAAGGCCCTGCAGGTTCGGCCTCTCTGAAAGGACAAACAGCCTTGCATTTATCAGATAGGCTATGGCAGCTATGAGGAACAGCCTCTTGGATGACCTCTTCTGCATTGCTATCTCAGGGCCTATTATCACAACAGGATTTTCCATCCCTTTGAGGGTATCCACTGCTGCATTTATTTCATCCACTTCAATTGCATCGGAAAGTTCATCCTGAGAAGGAATCTTGACAGCCCTGATCTTTTCCTCAAGCCTGGGAAGTTCACCCCTCAACTCCTTCTCTTCAGAAAGCCTGCCAAGAACAGCAGCCAGCACCATTTCTTCTGAATATGGATCTGTAATCAGTGCATTGGTTACAAACCGTTTGAGTCCTCCCGGCGGACCAATAACAACCACCTTCCCGGCATTCTTTCTTATGGCACGTATCTGAAGCCCCAGAATGGGATTTATGGTCGTGGGGTCACCTCCCACCACAAGGGCTCCGTCAGAGTTTGCTATTCCAGGGATGAGGTTGGCAGTGATTCCCTGGCCAAAGATGCTCTCCAGATAACTGACTGTAGGGGCATAGCTTAACCGTGCCAGGGAGTCTATATTGTTGGTTCCTATAACAAATCTCATGAACCTCTGGAGCATATAGTTGTCTTCATTTGTACATCTTCCCGAGGCTATTGCTCCGATGGCATCGGCACCGTGTTTTTCCTTTATCTCCTTCAGTCTGTTTGCAATATACTCATAGGCCTCCGGCCATGAAACAGGCTGCAACTGGCCGTTTTTATTTATCAGGGGTGTGGAAAGTCTTTCCGTGCTTTCCACGAAATCATACCCGAACCTTCCCCTTACACATAGCAGACCCTTATTGAGTCCAAGCCCCATCCTTGGAATACTTCTTATGATATGCTCCTCGCGCATCTGCAGTATCATGGTACAGCCCACCCCACAGAAACCACATGTGGTCTGCACCTCTCGCTCCACATACCATGGCCTGTAGCTGTGTCTGTGCAGGCGTGACATTATGGCACCCACAGGACACACAGTAAGACAATTGCCACAGTATTCACAGTTGTATTTCCCACCGGTAAAGGGTTCTACAAAGGAATGACTACCTCTGCCAGTAACAGTTATTGCAAAGGCCCCTTGCAGCTCGTCACACATCCTCACACACCGGGTACAGAGCACACAACGCTCCATATTTCTTACAATTATGGGATCATCAAAGCTTTCAGGATGTGTCCGCTTACCCTCTGCAAACCTGCCTGCCTCGGGTCCATAGATTGCCACCAGATCCTGAAGCTCACACTCGCCTGCCTTGTCACAGTATGGACAATCAAGGGGATGATTAATCAGGAGGAATTCCAGCATCGCCCTTCTGGCCGCCTTTATCTGGGCTGTCTCGGTTCTTACCACCATCCCATCGGTGGTCATCAGGGTACAGGCAGTCTGTAGTTTCGGAAGCTTCTCTACCTCCACAAGGCAGAGCCTGCATCCACCAAAAGGAGGAAGTCCATCGAAATGACACAGTGTGGGTATCTTGATTCCTGCCTGTTTGGCTGCCTCAAGCACGGTAACAGGTTTTTCCAGCTCAATCTCTATTCCGTTTATTGTTACCTTTAACATATTTCACCTTTATCGAATATGTTTATAACATAGAGGTATGGATATTGGGTCTGAAGGGTTTGAATTTTGCGAAACTGCTCATCTGGATGGTGAGCAGGCAAAATTTCCCCCGAGGCGGACAGGGATGTCCGCCTACAATGATGTGAAGACCCCATATGCATCCCTCTGATAAAAAACAGTATATTAATCATTCCTCACCTGCAGAACATTTTTTATTCTTGATATGATACTCAAATTCGTCAGGGAAGTTCCTTATAAAGCTCAAGACCACATTGGCAGCACCATCTCCCAGGGGACAGAATGTCTTTCCTGATATGCTCAGGGCAACATCCTGCAGGAGTTCAATATCACCTTCCCGTCCAAATCCGTTCTCTATCCTTTCCAGTATGTTCCTCATCCAGCCTGTTCCTTCACGACAGGGAGTACATTTTCCACAGGACTCATGCTCAAAAAACCTCATTGCTCTCCAGCAGACCCTCACAAGGCACACTGTATCATCAAATACCATAATTGCACCTGAGCCAAGCATGCTACCTATCTTGGGCAGACTCACAAAATCCATGGGTGTGTCAATCTTATCAGGTGTAAGCACTGGCGTTGATATACCACCAGGTATGACTGCCTTCAACTCCCTGCCACCTTTTATTCCGCCTGCATGCTCATATATGATCTCTCTCAATGATGTGCCCATGGGGAGTTCATACACACCGGGTTTTTCTACACAACAGCTTATGGAGTATAGCTTTGGTCCCGGACAATCACTGCTTCCTATCTTTGCATAGGCCTCTCCGCCTATCTCTACTATATACGGTATATTTGCAAGTGTTTCCACATTATTTACCACCGTAGGCATGCCCCATGCTCCCACATTTACAGGGAAGGGAGGTTTTATCCTTGGCTGACCCCGTCTGCCCTCTATGGATTCTATCAATGCTGTCTCCTCTCCACATATATAGGCACCTGCTCCCTGGTGCACAGAGAGATCAAATCTGAACCCCTTGCCCAGAATGTTTTCACCAAGATAGCCTCTTTCATAGGCCTCAGCAATGGCCTTCTCAAGTACATCTCTGGCATGGGGGTATTCTCCTCTCAGGTATATATAGCCTCTCTCAGCCTGGAGTGCATAGGCTGAGATGATCATTCCCTCTATCAGGAGATGGGGATTTTTCTCAAGAATAGGACGGTCCTTAAATGTTCCTGGTTCACCCTCGTCTGCGTTACAGAGAAGGTATTTGGGGAATTTGGGATCACGAGAGGCAAAGTCCCATTTCATGCCTGTGGGGAATCCGGCACCACCACGGCCCCTCAGGCCTGAACTTTTTACCTCCTCGATTATCTTCTTTGGCTCGAGGTCAAGGGCCTTTTTTAATGACTGGTAACCACCTGCCGCCTCGTAGGCTTTAATGGTAGCACTGTCAGGATTATCAATGTTTTTTAACAAAACCTTTTCCATAACTTACTTATACTTTTCAAGTATCTCAAAGATATTGGTTTCATTAAGGTCTGAGTGGAAATCCGTATCAACAAGCATGGCAGGTGCCCTGTCGCAGGCCCCGATGCACTCCATGATTACGAGAGAAAATCTGCCGTCCTCTGTAGTGCCCCCAGGTTCAAGGCCATACCTTTCCTTTAGAAGATCTACCAGCCTCTCAGCTCCCATTACCATACAGGCCACATTGGTGCAGAGCTGTATGAGATGCCTCCCCATTGGTTTTTTTCTGTACATGGCATAAAAGGTGGCCACGCCCTTTACTGTAGCTGGAGGCAGATTCAGTGCCTCTGAGACAGTTTCATAGGCCTCCTGACTGAGCCATCCGTACTCCTTCTGTGCCAGATAAAGGCTTGGTAGAAGGGCTCCCCTTCTGTCAGGATATTTCCTGCCAATCTCTCTTATTTCGTCCACCAATGCCATATCTTTTTCAATCCAAAATCTTAAATCTTAAATTATCTATCACACTCACCAAGAACAATGTCTATGGTTCCTATATTGGCTATCACATCAGCAACAAGACCACCCTCACACAGCCTTGGCAATACCGAGGCATGAACAAAGGAGGGTGCCCTTACCCTCATCCTGTAAGGCTTGCCTGTACCATCACTTACTATATAAAAGCCAAGTTCTCCCTTGGGAACCTCTGTAGCCACATAGATCTCCCCCTCTGGTGCAGCCATGGGACCCTTCGTAATGAGCACAAAATGATGGATCAGGGATTCCATATCTGCAAGCACCCTGTCCTTTGGTGGAAGGGTAAATTTTGGTGCATCAGGAGCCATTATGGGTCCCTTGGGAAGTTTTTCTATGCATTGTTTTATGATTCTGTTTGACTGTCTGAGTTCTTCCATTCTGCAACGGTATCTATCATAGACATCACCATTCTTACCTATTGGCACATCAAACTCAACCTTATCATAGGCATCATAGGGGAATCTTTTTCTGATGTCATAATTCACCCCTGAGCCTCTCAGGGTAGGACCACTCAAACCCCAGTTGATAGCCTCCTCTGCAGAGATTACGCCAATCCCCTTTGTCCTCTTAAGCCAGATACGGTTCTGGTCTATCAGGGTCTCATATTCCTCAATCCTTCTGGGAAACTCCTCTGTAAATTTATAGAGGCTATCAAGAAACTCCTGTGAGACATCATTCCTGACCCCCCCGATCCTTGGATAACTAACGGTAAGCCTTGCACCGCATAGCTTCTCAAAGAGATCAAGGAGCCACTCCCTCTCCCTGAAGGAATACAGGAATACTGTCATAGCACCAAGGTCAAGGGCATGTGTGGCAATCCAGATTATATGACTACTGATACGGGTCATCTCACAGACTATTGTTCTTATGAACTTTGCCCTCTCCGGTGCCTCTATCCCGAAAAGCCTCTCCACGGCAAGGCAATAACCAACATTATTAGCCATGGAAGATATATAATCAAGCCTGTCTGTAAGGGGAAGGGCCTGCATATAGGTCATACCCTCTGCAAGCTTCTCTATGCCCCTGTGGAGATAGCCCACATAGGGGGTGCATTTCACAACAGTCTCACCATCAAGCTGAAGAACAAGCCTCAGGACCCCGTGGGTCGAGGGGTGTTGAGGCCCCATACTCAGGGTGATCTCTTGTGTCTCAAGTGGTTTTTCTATTCCTTCCATGTATACACCTTTAACCTTTCAGCCTTTTCAAGTACCTCCTGGAATCCTTTCCATTCCTGCTCAGGGCCTGCTGCTGGATAGTCCTTTCTCAGCGGATGTCCTTCCCAATCCTCGGGCAGGAGTATCCTTCTCAGGTCAGGATGTCCCCTGAACTCTATACCAAACATGTCATAACATTCCCTTTCATGCCAGTCCGCTCCGCGCCATATGCCTATCACACTATCTATTACCGGGTCATCTTCCGGAACCTCTGCCTTGAGCCTTATCATGTGTTCATACTTCATTGAATAAAGGGTATAAACAACCTCAAACCTTACAGGTTTCTTTCCATGATAATCCACTCCACAGAGGTCTTTCAAATAATCAAAGTAAAGTACTGGCTCATCATGTAGCCATTTACAGATCTCTATAATTCTTTCCTTTTTAACTGTCACAGAGACCTGCCCCCTGAACTCTGTTATAGCTATAACCTCATCTGGAAATCTCTCTTTTATCTTCTCAGCTATCTCCAAAGGCTCCATCTGAGATGCTCCTTTTTGATCTTTTCCTGTAGTTTTACGAATCCATGCATAAGTGCTTCTGGCCTTGGAGGACATCCAGGGATATATACATCCACAGGAAGAAAACTATCACAACCCTGCACAGTACTGTATGAACGAAAGATCCCGCCAGAGCAGGCACAGCTACCCATGGATATTACATAACGGGGCTCTGGCATCTGATCATAGACACGTCTTACTATGGGAGCCATCTTTTTGGTTACAGTGCCTGCAACTATAACAAGATCAGCCTGTCTTGGTGAGCCTCTGAAGATCATGCCAAGTCGGTCCATATCATAATGGCTTGAACCGGTGGTCATCATCTCAATGGCACAGCAGGCAAGCCCGAAGGTGACCGGCCAGAGTGAGGAGGCTCTTCCCCAGTTGATAAGCTTATCCAGGGTGGTTATAATTGTATTTGCACCAGGTATGATCTTTACATCCTCTTCAACCTCTACCAGATGAGTTGCTGTGTCAATTATCATCTATCCTCCCGGGAACCGGTAAATTTCTTACCAACCAATTAATCTTACTGGCTTAATCTCAACTCAAATCTCAAATCCAAAAATCTAAGATCCTAAATCTCAAATCTTAAATTTTTTCACTCCCATTTGAATGCTTCCTTACGCCATGCATAGATATATCCAATAAGCAGCATGCCTATAAATATCATCATCTCCACAAAGGCATAAAGGCCTATTTTATCAAAAACCACTGCCCAGGGATAAAGGAATATTGCCTCCACATCAAATACCACAAAAAGCATGGCTATCACATAGAAACGGATGGAAAATCTCACCCTTGGCTCACCTACAGGGTCAATTCCTGATTCATAGGGCATCAGTTTTTCTTTGTATGGACGTCTCAGTCTGAAGATCACACCAATCAGGAGGGCGCCAAGTCCGAAGGCGATAGATATCACCAGAAATATCAGTATGGGCAAATACTCACTTGGTAGATAAGTACCTGGCATGGCTATTCTTATACAATAAAAAAATAATTTTTGTCAAGAAAAAAATTAAATCTTTGTCTTTAGAAATTTCTAAATTCATAAGTTGATTTATTGGTCTTAAAATAAAAATTAACCAGAACGCCTTACAACATATGAAATTACAAAATTGGTATGACAATCAGATGATATGATTATAATTTATAACATTATTATTTGTCAATAAAAATTGATATATGGCCAATGTCGAACTATATGCAACATCTTTAAAAGATTTATCTCTCCCTTATACTTGACATAACAGTGTCATAACAAAATTAAATAGATATATTTGTAAAGTCAATAAAAAACAGTTTATAATAAACATAAATAGATGGATTTGTAAAGTCTACAACCTGTGGATAAATTGCCTACAGAAAACAGAGCATTGTAATACACCAGGCAATAGGTCAATCGGCAATTCTGGGTCTGTAGTGAGTTTCGATATGACTATGAGCAAGGTAATTGTTGGAATGAGCGGTGGTGTGGACTCCTCTGTCACAGCCTATCTTTTAAAGAGACAGGGCTACGATGTAGAGGGGATCAGCTTTATTTTGTTTGAAACACGAGGGAGGAAGGACCCACGGGCATGTTGCTCTCTGGAGGCAATCAATAATGCCTTTTTATCAGCACAAAAGGTGGGAATTCCTCATAGTGCTGTTGATCTCAGAGATGAATTCATTGAATATGTAATTGAGCCCTTTATAAAGAGTTATGTAGAGGGTAAAACACCAAACCCATGTATTCTCTGTAATCTATATATTAAATTTCCCTACCTCCTGAAAGAGGCAGACAAACGAGGGGCAGAGTTCATAGCCACAGGCCATTATGCACGGGTTCTTCGTACAAAGGGTGAGTGTTATCTGCAGAAGGGCGTGGATCCATCAAAGGATCAGTCCTACTTCTTATACGTCCTTGATAAAGCGACCTTAAGACGGCTTTTGCTGCCCCTTGGTGAATATAAGAAAGAGGATGTACGAAACTTAGCAAGGTCTCTTGAACTTCCCTCTGCAAAAAGACCTGAAAGTGTAGAGATATGCTTTGTGGAAAACAGGGATTATTCTTCCTTGATCAGAACAATCGCACCCGATGCCGTCAGAGAGGGTCCCATTATAGGGCCTGATGGCTCTCAGATAGGCACTCATGATGGTGTATTCAATTATACTATAGGTCAGAGGAGGGGATTAAACATTGCATATTCAGAGCCCCTTTATGTGGCCAGGATTGATGCTGAGCATAACACTATATACGTGAATACAAGAGACAGACTCTTTACACAGGAGGTTTCAGTTGATAAACTAAACTGGATTGGCGCTCCAGGGCTGTTCAGAAATACCACGCCTCCTGAGCAGGAACTAAAGGTAACAGCTAAGGTAAGATCCATGATGCAGGATGAACCAGCCACACTGTATCCTGAAAGCAGCAGGTGGAAGCTTGTTTTTGATGAACCCCAGTGGCCTCCTGCTCCTGGACAGGCAGCAGTATTTTATCATGAAGATTTTCTGATAGGTGGAGGAGAGATTCAGCAGTCATGAAGATCAAATGGACACTGAATAAGAAACTCATACTCATGATGGCAGCCCTCAGTGCTGCTGTAATACTCATAATGTTTATTCTGAATATATATTATGAACAGGCACTGTTAACAACACTACAGCAGAAGACCTCTGAAATAACCGAATCCCTTCACCTTGCAATAGAAGAGATCACAAAACAGGAAAAGAAGGACTATAAAAACCTGGCTTCTTATCTCAACAAACTAAAGGCAGGTGGTATCAAGGAAATCAGCATTATTGACAGTGCAACAAGGATCAGGGCAAGTACTGACCCGGAAAAGGTGGGCAGGTTCACATCAAAATATATAACAGAACTCATATTCAAATCCGAGGTAGGAGAGTTTCTTACCAAAGAGGGAGATCTCTACCATATAATTCTACCTGTTGTGGCAAAGGGAGAACACCAGGGTTATATCCATCTTGAGGTGAGCACAGAGGATATCTCCTCTTTGATGAAGACACATATGAGAAACCGTATCCTTGCAACCCTCATCATCTTTCTCTGTGGATTTGTGGTGGCAGTATGGCTTTCTTCAAGATATACAAGGCCTATCAGAAGGGTTGTTGATTCTGCAAGGGCCGTTGCCTCAGGGGACCTTGATATTAGTCTTCCCATTAAAGAGCACGACGAGATCGGGGATTTGAAAAGGAGTTTCAATCAGATGGCCAAAAAACTAAAGGAATTCAGAGCACTTGAGGAGAGATGGCGTGAGATTGAACATCTATCCACCATAGGAGACCTCTCAAGGAGCATTGCCCATGAGATAAGGAATCCACTGAATTTTATCAGCCTCAGTGTGGACCATCTTTCAGGCCAGATAGAGAATGAAAATCAGAAAAAACTCCTTAACAGCATAAAAGAGGAGGTTAAAAGGCTTGACAGCCTTGTATCAAACTTTCTCGCTTATGGAAAACCTTTGAATCTCAACAGGAAATCAACGGATATATTAGAGCTTATCGATGATACCCTTTCACTTGTGGAGGCAAGGGCTGAAAAGACAGGGATAAGGATTCTAAAGGAATATCCTGTTGGGTCATTAACTGTGAAAATCGACCCTGAGCTTATAAAAACCTGCCTGATAAACATCTTCCAGAATGCCTTTCATGCGATGCCTGAAGGTGGAACCATGAGAATATCAGTAGAAAAAGCCAATCAGGAGATTGTAATCTCTGTGAGCGACACAGGTGTGGGTGTTGATGAGTCTATACAGGAGAAGGTGTTTGAACCCTTCTTTACAACACGGCAAAGGGGGGTTGGACTTGGCCTTGCCCTTACAAAGAGGGTGGTTGAAGAACATGGTGGCAGGGTTAAGTTTGTAAGCAAAAAAGGAGCAGGCAGCACATTTACCATAATACTGCCGGAGAGGGTCACATAGGATAAACAATACAACAACTCACACCTGTCCAATATAAAATCCTAACAAGGCAGGGCACCTCATAAAAATAATGCAATCCACAGGATCAGTCTCTGTCGATACCTTTATTGAAAGACAGAGCAAAATCAAATCAGGTTTCCATTGAAATGGGGTAGAGGTGGTGAGGAAGACCATGTAGCAATACCGACAGTAACATCCACCAGCAACCTTATCTATCCTCTGAAGGCTGAAAAGACTCAGTTCTTTTAATATTTTTAATAAATCCTATTGCATCAATGGGATGATGAACCACCTCTACCCCTTGTTTCAGAAG
>JAADHP010000082.1 GCA_013151785.1 Nitrospirota bacterium
GTGTATCAGGTGGGAAGGATAGCCTTACTCTCTGGCATATCCTTAATGAGTTTGGTTATAACACCACAGGCCTGTACATAAACCTCGGGATTGGCGAATACTCGGAAAGGTCCCTTGAAAAGGCAGAGGCCTTTGCAAAGATGCTGAATAAAGAATTAATAGTTGTTGATTTTGCAGAAGAGTACACGGATATCAAGGCACTTTCTCGCTTTGCCGACAGAACGGATTGTTCAACCTGTGGTGTGGTCAAGAGGTATTTTTTCAATAAGGTTGCCCTTGAACAGGGCTTTGATGCTGTTGCCACAGGCCATAACCTTGATGATGAGGCAGCAAGGCTTCTTGGAAACATCCTCAGATGGCAGGTAGATATGGTATTAAAACAATCGCCTGTCCTTGATAACGAGGAGGGATTGAAAAAAAAGGTGAAGCCTCTCTTTCGCCTGACAGAACAGGAGATTGCCACCTATGCCTTTCTCAATAGAATAGACTATCTCAGAGAGGAGTGTCCCATGAGCAAGGGTACAACCAGTCTCGTTTATAAGGAGGCTCTTAACAGAATAGAACTTGAAAGCCCCGGTACAAAGCACTTTTTTTATTTCCAGTTTTTGGAAAGAAAAAAAGATGTATTTAATCATCTGATGGAGGATAAAAAAGAACCTTTGTCATTTTGCAAGCGATGCGGTACACCCTGTAGCGGTGAGTATTGTGCCTTCTGCAGGCTTACTGGGTATCTGAGTAGATCCGGTCAAACTCCCTGTGAACACGCCTGAACGCATCAAGAACCCTGGGGTCAAAGTGCTCCGGCCTTGTGCGGCCATCACCCTCAGTGATTATGCTATATGTTTCCTCATGAGAGAGGGGTGGCTTATATGGTCTCTGTGAACGCAGTGCATCATATTGATCAACGAGCATTACAATCCTTCCCTCTACAGGTATCTCTTCTCCTTTCAGTCCCTGTGGATAACCAGTGCCATCCCATCGTTCATGATGGGTAAGTGCTATGGTAGCTCCCATCCGTAATATAGGATAACGGGAGTCTTTCAGAATATCATAACCAATAGTGGTATGCCTTTTGACTATCTCGAATTCCTCCTTTGTAAGAGGACCCTTCTTGAGGAGAATCCCATCAGGGATGCCTATCTTACCCACATCATGCATCAAGGAAGCATATTCAATATTCTCAAGGAAATCTTTAGACATGCCAAATTCCTCTGCCAGCAATCTGCTGTAAAGGCTTATCCTTCTGATATGTGCGGCTGTATCCTCATCTCTGTACTCAGCAGCAATTGTAAGTCTCTCGATTACCTCAAGGCTTGCCTCTTTCAGCAGTTTCAAGGCCTCCTGAAGTTCCTGTGTCCTCAAAAGTATTGCCTGTTCCAGTCGCTCATCGTACTCCCTGTGAAGTAGCAGAATCTCATAATAGTTAAGAGCCTTTTTGATAGAGTGGAGCACATGTTCAACAGAAAAGGGTTTTACGATGAAGTCCTGGGCTCCATACCGGAGAGCATCTATGGCTGAGTTTGTATCAGGATAGGCTGTAATCATTATTACCGGTAACTCGGGGTTTTTTACCTTGAGGGTTCTCAAAAAGCTCAGGCCATCTATATCAGGCATAACAATATCTGACACTACAAGATGAACAGGTCTTTCAGAGATAAGCTTTATTGCCTCTCGTGGGCTATCATAATCAAAGACATTGTATTGAGCTTCCTGCAGAATGGCTTTCAGGACATCTCTGACTACGGGATCATCATCAACGATTACTATTGTGTATTGGGAAGGATCTTTCATAAACTACCCCTCCGAGAGAATTGTTTTTGAATATTAAGTAATTATAACTCTTTACGGTTTTTTAAGCAAATTCTGAACCAGCAAAACCTGACTCTGCAGTCAACTTGTTAATTCCCAAATCTGCTGTGTGAGTCTTTGGACAGGCAATGGCTATAGTCATTACTCTCCAAAAAGATCCTGCAAGAAAGACGAAAGGCAGGTACAGTGAATACAGTAAACTGTGAGCAGTGAGCTGTAAGCAGTGGATTAGTATATTTTTAAAAAATTGGGAAAACTCCTGACAGTTGTGTCTACTTGCATTATCCAATCCTGTGTTATTACCATAAATGTATATAACCTTTGAAAGGAGTCCTGTATGAAGAAGGAATTCATGACTGTCTGTGACCATTGTGGCAAGGAGATAAAGGTAACAAGGGAGATTGCTGACGGCAATACCATGTACATGATTCACGGGTTGTTCTGCATTAACATTCCAGGATTTTTCTGTGACAAGGAATGTTTTGAAGAGACTATCTCAAAGGCCAGAGGACTTGAATATTTTGATAAGGATGAGGAGGGAAGGCCTGTAATTGATGTGGATGTGATGATTAATGAAACTCTTCTGCTTGATAAGATGTATGATATTGTCTATGAGGTGGAAAATCCCCTGTTTCCCACACTGGTACTCCAGAGACTGCTTGCAGTAGACCCTGAAAATGTAAGGTTCCTCTATGGGCTATCCTCGCTTTATGTGGGACTTCTTGCTGCCCAAAATACACCTGAGGAATGGAAGCCAAAGCTGCTTGAACGGCTTGAAGAAGTGGCTGCCGATCTCAAGGAACTCAGTCCTGCAGGCCATGAGAGGCTTTTGAGATTAAGAGAACACTACAATGTATAAAGAGGCAGAGTTTGATGTAATAGTGATAGGTGCAGGACATGCAGGCTGTGAGGCAGCCCTTGCCACAGCAAGGCTTGGACTTCAGACATGCCTGTTTACCATCAATCTGGACACCATAGCACAGATGTCCTGCAATCCTGCAATTGGTGGACTTGCAAAGGGCCATCTTGTGAGGGAGATAGATGCCCTTGGTGGTGAGATGGCAAAGGTAACAGACCGTGCAGGCATCCAGTTCAGGATACTCAATCGGAGCAAAGGTCCTGCCGTGTGGTCATTGAGAGCACAGGCTGACAGGCTCCTTTATCGTCTTGCCATGAGAGAGGTGCTCGAGACCCAGGATAATCTTACAATCAAACAGGCCCTTGTAGATGAAATCGTGGTAAGGGATTCTGTTGTGCAGGGAGTAAAGACCTCTCTTGGCATCTTTTATGGTGCCAGGGCTGTCATTATCACCACAGGCACATTTCTCAAAGGGCTCATTCATATTGGGCTTGAGAGCTTTCCTGCCGGAAGGGCAGGCGAGTTTCCCTCTGTGAATCTGTCGGATTCTTTAAAGAAACTGGGGTTCAAGATGGGCAGGCTCAAGACAGGCACTCCACCCCGTATTGATTCAAACACCATAGACTTTTCCAAAACAACAGAACAGTGGGGTGATGACCCCCCACCTCCATTCTCCTATTCAACAGAAGAGATTACCAATCCCCAGCTTCCCTGTTATATAACATACACAAATGAAAAAACCCACAGGATCATACTGGAGAATCTTGACAGGTCTCCACTTTACAGTGGTCGTATAAAAGGTATTGGTCCAAGATATTGCCCCTCTATTGAAGACAAGGTGGTAAGATTCTCTGAACGGCCAAGACATCAGGTTTTCCTTGAGCCAGAGGGGCTTCAGACAAAGGAGTTCTATGCAAATGGAATCTCCACAAGCCTGCCCTATGATGTGCAGGTCAGGCTTGTAAGGTCCATCAAGGGACTGGAAGAGGCAGAGATAATGAGACCTGGATATGCTATTGAGTATGACTTTGTTTATCCCACCCAGCTCAAACACTCCCTTGAGACAAAGTCCATAGAGGGGCTGTTTCTTGCAGGTCAGATAAATGGCACCTCAGGCTATGAAGAGGCAGCTGCACAGGGGCTTATGGCTGGTATAAATGCTGCCATGAAGATTATGGGCAAACCTCCCCTTATACTCAAACGCCATGAGGCATACATCGGAGTCATGATTGATGACCTTGTGACCAGGGGAACCACCGAGCCCTACAGGATGTTTACCTCAAGGGCTGAATACAGGCTACTGCTGAGACATGACAATGCTGACCTGCGTTTGAGAGAGAAGGGGCATCGTATAGGACTTGTCAATGAAGAACAATACAGGGCATTCAAAAAGAAAAGGGAAACGCTTCAGAGAGAGCTTCAGAGGCTTGAGACAGTAAGGGTAAGCCCTGAAGAGATAAATCCCCTTCTTGATGTCTCCAAGACAGCACCGGTACAGGAGCACAGCAGTCTTGCTCAATTGCTGAGAAGACCCGAGATAAACTATGAGATTATAAAAGCCGTCTCTCCCTCACCCTACAGTATTAACAGGGAACTGGAAAAGCTTGTGGAAATAGAGGTAAAATACAGTGGTTATATAAAAAGGCAGATTGAGCTTGTAGAGAAAATGAAAAGGTTCGAAAATGCTAAAATACCAGAGGACTTTCCCTACGAAAGGATAGCAGGTCTTTCAAAGGAGGTTGTATCAAAACTACAGGAGGTCAGACCCATAACCATTGCACAGGCAACCAGAATTCCGGGTGTTACTCCTGCGGCAATCACTGCTCTTATGATAGCTCTCAAGAAAAGAAATTATATTGAAAGGGAATACTCACTATGACAAAGAAAAACCAGCTGGCTGACCTCAGAAGACTTATCTCACTATCACCGAAAAATCTTAGGATCAATCTTTCCAAATACATCTATGAAAGTCCGGAGACTGTCTTGAAGATGCTTTTCAGGCTAATGAAAACAGAGCCCCTGAATGACAGAAAAAAGGACAATATCTTTACCCTTGCAAGGATGCTGATCGAAGAGAATATAAACTATCCCCTGCCACAGTGGTTGATTGATGAGTTGGGATACTTCCTGAAGAGCAAACGTTTCACAGAGATTGACAAGGCCATCCTTCTTTCTGTATTTGAGCCCGAGGAGCTTGTGGACTCTGTGGATGGGTTCGATATGTTTGTGGAGGAGCTTATCAATACAAAGGAAAGATTCGGTGATTTTATTATCAATCAATTAAGGACAGGCCCCTCCAGGTTACTTGAGCTGTATTCGGTTATAACAGAGAAAAGCAGGCCAGAAGGGCTTATAGCCATGATCGATGACCTTACAGGCTACGAGGATGTAGAGGTGATCAGGCTACTGGAGTTGTTCTGTTATCATCCTGATAGCATGATTGCCATGACGGCCCTGAGGGCCATAGAGATGGCAGGTACACAGGAGGCAATAGAGACACTCTACTGTATTGCTGCTCTCAATGAACAACTGAGAGAGGAGGCAGAAGATGCCTATATAAACCTGATGCATGAACTGCCTTTACCCAGAGAGGGAATCAAGAAAAGAAAAGACCCCCAGGACAAGAAATACATTGACCTGTGGATTACCCTGTCTGATGGCAATGGAGCGCTTTCTGCCTTTATTGGTAAACGGTATGGAAGAAACAACTACTTCTTTGCCTCCATCCTGATGAAACACAATACAGGTATAAAGGATGTGATTATCATACCGGGCATATCAAGAGAGGGTTATGAGGAGATCAAGGAGAATTACTTTACAGGTGAGATAAGGTTCTATCCTGTACAGGAGGATTATCTGATAAAGATAGTAAAGCATTTCCTGAAAATCAATATACAGAAGGGGTTCCCTGTTCCCCTTGAACTCATTGTCCTGAAAAACATCCTTGAATGGGGAGTACTGGAGCCTGTGGAATACAGTTTTGATACAGAGCTTGCAAAGCCTGTTAAATATTATCCCAGGGATCTTTTCAAATTTCCCTTTGATACATGGTGGCTTCATGATGAAAGGCTCTACAGGCTTTTAAAACCCTACAAAGGGTTGCAGGTCTTTGAGATCCCCGAGGGGATATTTATAAGAATAACAGAGATATTCATGGAGTATGCCCGCCAGGAGATCGTGCCTCTCTGTGAATTGTGTGCAGATATAATCAAAAACTCCAAGTATAAAAGGAGGGTAAGGCTGCAACAGCTTTTCCTTACCATAAGAAATGAGATACTCAATCCACCAGAGAAGATATTTGACTCAACCTTTTTGAATTTTGGCATTGTGGCATCCATAAACAACACACTCCATAATCTCTCCCTGGGCATCGAATCACCAGAGCATATAGAGTAGTGTGGAGAGGGTTTAAATTTTTGCCGTGGAGAGATTATTCAAGGAGCAACTTAACAAAGGCATTGAAGAGCTTGGCCTTCAGATAGACCAGAGCATTACCGATGAACTTGTTCTTTATCTCAAGGAACTCAAACGCTGGTCAAAGGCATACAATCTTACAGGTTTAAAAGATGAAAAAGATATCCTCACACGACTTTTTCTTGATTCCCTGTTGTATCTGAGGTATATTCCTTCCCATGCCAGGAGGGTACTGGATGTGGGCTCTGGGGCTGGATTCCCCGGGCTTGTAATCAAGATGGTAAGGAAGGAACTTGATGTTACACTCCTTGAACCATCCAGGAAAAAGGCATCCTTCCTGAATCACCTGGTTCAAAAACTGAAACTGGAGAATACCGTAGTAATTCAAACAACCCTTGAGGAGTTTTCCAGAGACTTTGATAAAGTCTTTGATGTTATAACAACAAAGGCACTTTTTAAAACAGCAGAATTTGTAAAAAAGGCAGGTATGCTATTGAATGATAGAGGAATTGTATTATTGAGTAAGGGCAGGGCCTACAAAGAAGAACTTCAGGAGTTTAATGAAGAGAAGAGACTATCATCACTGTTTTCCGTAGAGGTTTCATCAATGGTAATTCCCCTTACTGATATAAAGAGATATTTTTTGATTGTCAAAAAACAGTAGTGTCCGTAGAAATACAAAAATGTATAAAAATGTATAAAGAATAGGGGGTATTAATTTTGAGCGGATTTTAATTTTGCAGTGGTGCTTGCCGTGATGGCAAGCAGGCAAAATTACCTCGGAGACGCACAGGATGTGCGTCGAGAATGAGACGAAAAATTAATACCCCCTATTCTGCAAGGACTTATACTAATTTATCGGATAGTATTGTGTCAAAAAGAAAGCTTAAAGGAGATCTGTCTTGATTCCTTTTATCCTTGCCACATGGGCTACATCCTTGTCGCCCCTTCCCGAAAGATTTACGATTATAATATTGTCCCTGGAGAGTTTTGGAGCAAGCTTAATAGCTTCAGCAATAGCGTGTGCAGATTCAAGTGCTGGAATAATACCTTCAAGTCTGGCCAGGAGTTCAAATGCCCTCAGTGCTTCTTTGTCTGTAGCATAGGTATATTTAACCCGTCCTGAATCATGCAAAAAGGCATGTTCAGGCCCAACAGAGGCATAATCAAGACCCGCGGATACCGAGTGGGTGCCCAGCACATTGCCATCCCTGTTCTGCAATAGATAGCTTTTACAACCCTGAAAGACACCCACTGCTCCACCTGCAAATCGTGCTGCATGTTTGCCTGTTCTTATACCCAGGCCACCTGCCTCCACGCCTATCATTTTGATATTATCCCTGAGAAAGGCACTGAAAAGTCCCATGGCATTACTACCTCCACCCACACAGGCTATCAGATAATCTGGCAGTCTTCCCTCGGCCTTTAATATCTGTTTCCTTGCCTCCTTGCCTATTACAGACTGGAATTCCCTTACTATAGTGGGAAATGGATGGGGACCAAATACAGTGCCAAGCACATAGTGGGTTGTGCGGACATTGGTTGTCCAGTCTCTGAGGGCCTCATTAATGGCATCCTTAAGGGTTTTGGAGCCTGTGGGAACCTCTGTTACCTTTGCTCCCAACAACTGCATTCTGAATACATTCAGGGCCTGTCTACGCATATCCTCTGAGCCCATGTATATCTCACACTCCAGCCCTACAAGGGCAGCACCTGTGGCAGTGGCCACTCCGTGCTGCCCAGCTCCTGTTTCAGCTATCAGCCTTTTTTTGCCCATCTTCTTTGCAAGAAGGGCCTGACCAAGGGCATTGTTTATCTTATGTGCTCCTGTATGGGTGAGGTCTTCCCGTTTCAGATATATCTTGGCTCCACCAAGGTATTCAGTGAGTCTGCTGGCAAAATACAGTGGCGTAGGACGGCCAACATAGTCCTTCAGAAGGAGATTAAATTCTCTTTTGAACTCTCTGTCAGAACGGAACTTTTTAAATGCAGCCTCAAGCTCCTCCAGGGCAGGCACAAGGGTCTCTGGCACAAACCTGCCACCATATTCACCAAAATAGCCTTTTTTCCTTCTTGAAGACATTAAAACATTATACAATATTTTCAACTTTGAATTCTCTGCATGGGAGAAGGACTCAAATTTGCCAATTGACTCCTTGGTCAGGCCACAGGTATAGTCATTTCAGACCATTCTCGTAGGCCATCCAGGGCCTCATCCGAGTGAGAATCAGGTTCACGCTCCTGGTGAATCTTATGTAAAATTCAAAACCCTTCAGATTTGGGATAAAGGATCTAATAGAGAGGAAAATGCCATTACTTGGGGTGTTAGTTTATAACACGTTCCTGTTACAGAAGGAACTAATTTGGGGGTACTTGAACAGCCCTGCATTTTTATTATAAAATGTCTATGCCTAATTAAGAGTATTTACAACTTTACCATGAGGAGGATAGTGATGGCTGAAGAAAAAGAGGTTGTAGAGCTTGAGGAACAACTGAAAGGGTATAAAGAAAAGGTTGCCACTATTACAAAAGGATGGCTTGAATGGGACAGGGATCTCATTTTTGTTGGCAGAACACAGCGTGGCTATGAGATAGATTTTGATGCAAAGGTGGAATGGGGATGTATGCCCACAGAAAGTCTGCTTCTGAGCCTTGCAGGCTGTATGGCTATAGATATGGTATCTTTTCTCCAGAAAATGAGATGCAATCTTAAATCCTTTAAGATTGATATTGAAGGAGAGAGGAATCCAACCCCTCCACAGTATTATAAAGCTGTGAAGATGACTATCAGGCTCTCTGGCGATGGTCTCACGGAGAAAAAGATTCAGCGTGCCATCTCCCTGTCACAGGAAAAATACTGTTCTGTATATAACTCGTTGCGCCCTGATATGAAGGTATCAGTGGATTATATAGTGGAAGGATAAAGAATCCATATCAGATTTTTACAAAGATAAGGAATTCAAAAAAACTGCAGTGCCTGCCTCTATAGAGAATATTATAATATAACCTTTTTAATCAGTTCTCTTTGAGGAGGAGGCTCTTTATCGATTTTAAAAGCATCCATCACAAGCTGATAGGCTGAATCAAGATTCCTGTCATCATTGTAGTGTAGCACTGCTATAAAGTCACCTTTGCTGACCTCCTGTGAAGACTTCCTGTTCAAAATAATTCCTGCAGCATGGTCTATTGGCTCATCAGGTCTTGTCCTTCCTGCTCCGAGCAACAGGGCAGCATGCCCTATCTTTTCAGCATCAATAAACTGTATTATCCCGCTTTCAGGTGCCTCCACAGGTTTCATATTGCTTGCAACAGGCATAAGGGCAGGATTGGCTACCACCTCAGGATTACCTCCCTGTGATTCTATCATCTCTACAAATTTGGCAAGTGCATCACCAGAATCGATCAGGGACTGGAGTTTGTGCCTCTTTGTTTCTATCAGGTCATCTGTTATCTCTACCTCATTAAATGACAGAGATGTGTCTTCCTCATTAAAAGTAACTATCTCCTCTGCAATTATAAGCATGAATGCACCAAGAGTCAGTATCAACTCTGACAGGTCAGCCTCTTCCTTACCTTTCAGAATATTTATGCATTCCCTGATCTCCAGTGCATTTCCAACGGCCTTTCCAAGGGGCTCGTTCATGTCTGTAATCAATGCAATTGTTTTCACACCAGAGGAGTTCCCGATTTCCACCATGGTTCTGGCAAGCCTCTCGGCATCCTCAGGGGTCTTCATGAAAGCACCTGCACCTACTTTTACATCCAGAACAAGACCATTGAGCCCCTCAGCAAGCTTCTTGGACATTATACTTGATGCAATCAGGGGTATGCTCTCAACAGTGGCTGTTGCATTGCGAAGCTCATATAGTCTCTTATCAAGAGGGGCTATCTCCTCTGATTGTGCTGTTATTACCACACCTGTCTCCCACAGGATATTCCGCATATCCATGAACCGAAGTGATGTATTAAAGCCTGGTATTGCCTCTAATTTATCAATTGTCCCACCTGTATGCCCCAATCCTCTGCCAGCAATCATGGGAACCACCACATCTGCAGCAGCCATCAGTGGTGCCAGCACAATGCTTACCTTATCACCCACACCACCTGTGGAATGTTTGTCCACCCTGGCACCTGGCATCTCTGAGAGGTCAAACCTCTTGCCACTTGATGTCATGACATCGGTAAGCCACAGTGTCTCCTCATCATCAAGCCCTTTTATATAGCAGGCCATAAGAAATGCAGACATCTGATAATCTGTAACCATTCCTTCCAGATATCCATTCAGGAAGGTCTCTATCTCTTCCCTGGATACCTTATTGCCATCACGTTTTTTCTTGATAATTTCTCGTATTTCCATAGTTGAGATTATAACAAATCTCAGAAGGGATTTACAAAATCAGCATATATCTGATACTATTTCTTTAATGAAAAGACCTGCTGGTTTACTTTTCCGTTGTGTTGCAAAGGCAATTGATATAGTTATTGTTGCTGTGGTCTTTGAGGTCTTGCACTGGGCAGGCCTGCTGGCAGGAATACTCTATATATTAATTGCTGATGGTTTGTTTGAAGGTAGAAGTGTTGGCAAAATTCTCTTGAAATTACAGACAGTAAGGGACGATGGCAGTGTATGTACGGTAAAGGAATCAATACTGAGAAACATAACCATATGTTTGGGGATTGTTCTATGGAGGGCTCCGATAATCGGCTGGATTTTATTTTTTATTATAATAGGGGTTGAATTTCTTGTGTTACTGGGCAGTGATTCAGGTAAAAGGGTTGGAGATATATTAGCAAAAACCACTGTTATTGAAAGAGATGAAAAGACAATTCAAGGAGGATAAATGTTTATACAGAAGATTTTAGGTTATTTTTCTAATGATCTTGCAATAGACCTGGGCACAGCCAATACCCTGGTTTATGTAAAAGGTAAAGGTATAGTTTGTAATGAGCCCTCTGTGGTTGTAATCAGAAAGGATGACAAGAAAACCATCGCAGTTGGCTCTGAGGCAAAAAAGATGCTTGGCAAGACACCTGCAAACATTATGGCTCTGAGACCCATGAAGGATGG